>JAYSRS010000654.1:0-2818 GCA_043720935.1 Saprospiraceae bacterium | reverse complement strand
GTAACTCAAAACCCGTAACTCAAAACTCAAAACTCAAAACTCAAAACTTACCCCCCTCAGTATTTTGCATGAAAAATAGTGTTTTCATATTAAACTATTCTAAAAAATGGAAGAATACGGCGCAATTTTGAACATTGCCATGCCAATTTTTATCGGCTTGGTGCTTATTGAACGCGGCCTTGAGTGGTATCTCGGCGCGAAAGTGATGCGGGGTTTGGACAGCGTGTCGAGCCTTAGTTCGGGCATGACGAATGTTGTAAAAGATGTGTTAGGCATTAGCATAACGATAATCAGTTACAGTTGGTTGGTCAGCAAAATTGCTATTTTTCACATCGAAGCGACTTGGGTAGCCTTCTTAATTGCCTTTATTGTTATTGATTTTCAAGGCTACTGGTCGCATCGGTGGAGTCACGGCATCAATTTTCTGTGGAATCGCCACGTTATTCATCACAGTAGCGAAGAGTTTAATTTGTCGTGTGCTTTGCGGCAATCCGTTTCGGTATTCGTCAATTTTTTCACGTTTTTACTCATTCCTGCCGCACTTTTGGGCGTGCCTACCCGCATGATTGCCGTCATTGGGCCGCTTCATTTGTTCCTACAATTTTGGTATCATACCCGTTTGATTGGCAAAATGGGTTGGTTGGAACACGTTATAGTCACACCGTCGCATCACCGCGTTCATCATGCTTTGAATCCCGAATATTTGGATAAAAATCACGGACAAATATTTATTTTTTGGGATAAATGGTTTGGCACTTTTCAAGAAGAATTGCCCGATGTACCGCCCGTTTATGGTGTGACGCGCCCCGCTAGAACATGGAATCCATTGAAAATCAACTTCCAACACTTTTGGCTTTTATTTAATGACGCTTTACGGGCAAAGGATTGGAAAGACAAATTCCGCGTTTGGTTTATGCCGACAGGCTGGCGTCCTGCCGACGTAGAAGCCCGTTTTCCCGTCGAAAAAATTGACGACCCTTACAATTTTGTCAAATATGAGACGAATGGCTCACGTGCGTTGATTGTTTGGTCATGGGTTCAGATGTCTTTTAACTACTTTTTATTGAGTTATTTTTTTGCACACATTGGTAAAATTGGTTCGCCCGACATCTTTTTTTATGGCGCATTTTTCTTTATGTCGGTCTATGCTTATACCGAATTGATGGATAAAAATCGTCATGCGTGGCTATTTGAAGCGATTAAATCAGCAGTCGGTTTTTTCTTGATTTATCGGACAGGCGATTGGTTCAAAGCGAGTCAATTAGTCGGTAACTGGGTGACGTATGCGGTAGCGACTTACTTCGTTTTGTCGGTTTTAGTGGCAACGTGGTTTGTTTTTTATGAATTTAAACAGGAAGAAAAACAAGGCAATTTGAGCGTTGCTTGATTTTTTCTAAAAAATAGACCCCTCAGTATTTTCATCAAAAAAGCCGAACGAAACAGTAAGTTTCGCTCGGCTTTTTTGATGAATTGGTGCAACTATTGATAACGAATTATTTACAAAAACTCATAACTCATAACTCATAACTCATAACTCATAACTCATAACTTCCTTTTATTTTTTCTTTTTATCCAACCATTTTTTGAAATATGTCCATGATGTTTCGTTCGGACGTTTGTCATCGAGTGGCGGGGCGGTTTTGAATTCTGGGTGTTCTTTGGCGATAAAATCTTTCAATTCTTTCGATAAAAGTTCATATTTTGACAATTTTTCACCTTGTCCGTTGAACACCAACCAGCCGTCTTTGTCGCCCATTTCCATCCACGGCAGCCATTGACCGACCCGCGCCCATGAGATGTTAACATTATCCGCCCGTTCTTTTTTGCCGTCAATTAACTCTTTTTCATCCACCGAAAAATTGAACATTTCAATCGCTTGATACATTTCATGCGTCGAGCCAATGTAGTTTTTGTAATCGCCGCCTTTCAACGCGTTAGGGTAAAGTAAGGGGACTTCGATGTTCCAAAAAACGCGGCCATCATAGACTTGAAAATCGGGATTCATGACGTCGGTTGTCATCACGCCGCGTGAATTGACAGGGTCGTTGACGATATGCACAACATCACACTCCTTTTTTGTCCATGGATTTGTCCATTTGTCCACCACTTTTCCCGTTTTGGGATCCATGTACAGCAGAATTTCGCGGCTGACTTGGCGGTAGCCCGTTTTGCCTTTTGCAGTGTCGGTTTTAGTCGAACGAATATTCATGCCTACATAAGTGAACAGCAATTTGTCGCGTTCTTGAGCGATGCGGCTATAAACTGCGCCTGTCCAAAAGTAGATGCAATTTTCGCCATCTTTCATGGAGGCTTGAATTTTTCGCGTCGCTTTGAGGGCATCTTCTGGGTTCTTTAAGTCCAAATTTTTTTGTGCGGCGAGCGTCGCAGTCGTCAAAATGACGAGTAAAAGGGCATTTAAGAAGTTCATTAAAAACGATTTTTAAAAGGATTAGCTTAGAGACACCACAAACATACTACTATACATGGGCCACAGATTTGACTGATAGGACTGATTTACACTGATTTTTGTAGGGAGTCATAAGAAAAATCAGTGTGAATCAGTCCTATCTGCTTAATTAGTGGGCCATGTATAGTAGCATGCACCACAAAGTTATACGCTATTTAATGCCTTGATTTAAAGCATTTTATGGCTTGATTTAAAGTATTTTATGGCTTTAAAGTACTTTTTTTGTTAAAAATACTGAGGGGTCTCTTTTTTATTCTTAGTAACGCGAAATAAATAAAAGCGTATTTTCATACGCACTGTTTTTCGCTGCGCGAAAAAGGCGTGCGTGGAGAAAATCTATCGGAGGCAGCT
>JAYSRS010000653.1:0-24348 GCA_043720935.1 Saprospiraceae bacterium | reverse complement strand
CCCCCCCCCCCCCCCCCCCCCCCCCCCCCCCCCCCCCCCCGAAACTCAAAACGCGAAAATACTGATGGGCTCGCCCAAAGGTATTATTTTTTAAGGTTGAGCAAGCATTAAGGTGAATGTCAAATGTTAAATTTCAAATTTCAATGGCCAATAGCTTGATTATCAACCTTTTCGAGGGGAAATTGCTGTAAAATCTAGAACTTAAAATTTTAAATCTGACATCTGAAATAACTGTAAATTATGGATAATTTAAAAAATCTTTTTCCCGAACGCTTTGAGAATCTAGGCGTTTTTTTAGGCATTTTAGCCTTGACTTTTGCCTTTAATTGGCTTGCCCGACGGGCGTTTAACCGTTTTATGAAGGCGCGTGCGACGGATATTAACGTCGATTTGACGAACTACAAATTCCTCGGAAACGCTTTGTCTTTCATTATTTTTACCATCGGCCTCATGTTCGCAGTGCGCGAATATCCTCCTTTGCACGCCTTTGCGGGGTCGGTTTTGGCAGGTGCAGGGATTTTGGCGGCGGTCATTGGTTTTGCGTCGCAACAGGCGTTTAGCAATATCATCAGTGGCATTTTTATCATTATTTTCAAGCCCTTTCGGGTCAATGATAGATTGCGAATAAAAGATATTTATTCGGGCTTTGTGGAAGATATTACGTTGAGACACACAGTTTTACGCGACATAGAAAATCGTCGTATAATTGTTCCTAACGCCGTTATCAACTCCGAAATTTTGGTAAATTCAGACCTCGTTGAAGACGCTATTTCTCGACATATCGAAATAGGAATTAGCTATAAAGCTAATATTGACCACGCTAAACGCATCATGGCGGAAGAAATTATCAATCATCCAGCGAGCCTCGACCGCCGAACGACTACTCAAAAAGAAGAAGGAAAACCCGAAGTGAAAATCAGCGTTATCCGACTGACTGATTTTGCCGTCGTACTGAGGGGGAATGCGTGGGCGCAAACGCAAGTTCTATCGGCTGAAATGCACTGTGATTTGCTCGAAAGCATCAAAAAACGTTTTGATACTGAGGGGGTAGAAATTGCGTTGCCGCAGATTGTTTTGGCGCAATCAAAGGAGTAGAAGCAAACAGATGATATTCACGAAATTTTTAAGGTTTCGTAAATGCTCGAAAAACAACAAACGCTTGACTATCTAATTGACAGTCAAGCGTTTGCATTTTTATACTCCCTCAGTGTTTGAGGTATTTAGAGGGATTAAGCCACTTCTTTCCGAAAAATTTGCCGCAGCAACGTTCCCGTCATCGCTCCAAAGCCACCGACGAGGCCGCCAATAAAACCCGTTGCCCAAATCAATTGCGTCCCGCTCAATTTGCCACCAAACACGTTGGAGAAAGCCGTCGTAATCAAGCCGCCGTTGGCCGAACTTTGAATCATGGCGTAAACGCTCCACATCAGCAACATCGACGCGAAGCCATATACGTAGCTTTTGCTTGGCGAGTCGGCGACCCAAAAACCGACCCACAAGGCCACAACCGCGCTCGACCACCACGGAAACATGAGTTGTGCGAGGATACCTAATACTAAAACTGCACCGCCGCCAATGCCCAATTCTTTTACTTTTTGCTTCAAGGCTTCACCTTGGGCTTTTACTGCCGCTACTTGACCATCAGCGTCGGTCAAGTTAGCCTTCATATCGTTGAATTTATTTAAAGGATTTTCCATTTTTATCTTGTATCACGGGCTTGTATCCGCGTTTTCGTTTAAAATTGATTGATTATCAACCTAACGCGGGTGTCAAACGCACGTTAGGTTCTTTTTCGAAAAATATATAAAAAGTGCTATTCTGCGTCCTATTTTTGAGGTACAAACACCTGCGTACTCGTCAGACGCGGATGCGTTTCATCCGCTTTTTGAAGGAAAACGGCTTCATAATACTCCCCTTTTGCCCATTTATCCACAAAATCGTCGTAATGTTTATTCCCCGGATTGCCCGATTGGCCGCCAGGGTAAACGACAAAAGCCTTTGGTTTGGCGTCGCCAAGTTCCACAATCATCCGCCAAGAGGGGCCTTGACTTTTCTTAATGGCGTTGATGCTTTTCCCATGTCCACTCGTGCTGACGTGCGACCGTCCAAGACCTGGCACCATCGAAATATGTGGCAATTCGGTGTCTTTGTAATTGGCCCAAGTCGGTTTCGGATTTTCTGGGAATTTCACCGCCATTTCAGCCGTTACTTTCACCATATTTGTCGCCATTGTTTTGAACGAAGCTGTCAAGATGTCTTTGGCCGTTTCTTTTTTATCTTTCGTCCCGATATTATCAAAAAACTTATTATTAGCATCGTCGCGGAGTAAGAAAACTGTCCGATGCCACGTCGGTTTCAAGATGCGCGCTGCATCGGGACGGGATAAAATTTCGTCCCAAGTAGCGTCAAAAAAGGCTTTAAACCATTCCTCAAACACAACGGGCGCGGTCAAATCGGCTTGAAAATGCTTATTCCAACCCTTTAAATCGGCCAAAATAGCTTGTTCTGGTGCGGAAAGATTTGCCACGTCTAAGTGTTTAATCATATTCGGCAAGGCTTCTTCGGCGTACAAACTCGAATCGTCGGTCTGCATTTTCATCATATCTTCAACTGTGAAGCTGTCCGATTTTGCCAAAAGATTGTTGACAATCCGTCCGCGATAGCCTTCAAAATTCTCTGAATTGTAGTAATAAGGATAGCTTGCGTCTGTGGATTGTTGGTTGGCCGACGAGACAAAACCACGGACTGGATTCTTATAAAACGGCACATCGGCGTTCGGAATCATCGTTTTCCAACTGCTCGACGATAGCGAACCGTCTTGAACAAAACGGCCTTGGCCTTTCGGTTTTATTGGAAACTTTCCTTGTACGCGCAATGCAATATCGCCATTTTTGCACGCAAAAGCAAAGTTTTGGGCGGGAACGTTGAAATCTTGAATCGCCGCCGCGTATTCGTCATAATTTTTAGCTTTATTTAGGCGGTAAAAAGTGGCGGGAGACAATTCCATCACTTCATTGGCCAACCAACGGAACGCCATATTGGCATTGGCCACCGTGTCATTTTCGTAAATAACGGGTCCCCAAACGGTGTATTTGACCGTATCGCGGATGATGCCGCCGCCTTTGACCACCACATCTTCAACACGCGTTTCGACTTTGCGGTACGCGCCATCAAGGAGATATTCCATTTTTTTATTGTCTTTCCATTTGATAGACAACCAATCCACGATGTCGTGGCCAACGTTCGTTTGCGTCCAAGCAATATGGTCGTTGAAACCAATTGCAATTGCAGGAACGCCTGGGATTGAAACGCCATAAGTGTTCATTTCGGGCGTGGAAATCTCAATTTCGTACCAAATTGCGGGCAAACGCATATTCAAATGCGGGTCGCCGCACAAAATTGGATGCTTGCTTTTTGTCTTTGAACCCGACACCACCCAATTGTTTGAGCCATTGTTTGGGTCAGGTTGCGTTTCGTTTTCCATGTCTGGAAACGGCAAAATCTGGTTAGAAACGCTCGAATACGCGTTTTTACTGAGGGGGTCATTTTTCAAAGACGATGTGCTTGAAGTGACTCCTTTTTCGCCCATAGCCGCTGCTTTTCCCCCGACGGAAGCCGATTTTTTAAAGGCTGTTCCCGCAGGAACAATCGGTGATTGCTCCTTAAAATTTTCTGGATAAAGGAAATCGAAGTCCGAACCAAACAAGGTTTTAGCGTTCGTGGCTTGCATATCCTGCGAACCCAAGGCCAAATCAAGGGCCATGTACTTGACAATCAAGGCCATTTTAAGCGGTGTCCACGGTTCGGGCTTGACACCAAAAATTTTATATTCGACAGGATAGTCTTTATACGTCAATTTTTCAATCAGCGCATTTACACCCGCCGCGTAGGCTTCCGTGATTTTCCACGCTTCGGAGTCTTTTTTCCACGCTTCGACGGTCAGTTCGGCTCCTTTCACGATGCCGCGTCGCCGTGCGAGTTTGTCAACGTCCACACTCGACAAAGTAGCAGAGACTTTGCGGTCACCCAACACTTCCGACAAGCCGCCACCTGCCGCACGGGCGAGAAATTCCATTTCCCACAAGCGGTTTGAGGCATGAATAAAGCCTTGCGTAAAATACGCGTCTTCGATGTTATCAGCAAAAATGTGCGGAATAGCGCGGTCGTCGTAGGCCACTTTGACGTTGCCTTTGAGACCCCTCAGTATTTGGTCGTCGGGCGAGGCCGTTAGCTTGTCGCCATTGTGCCAATAGCCTTCAAAAGGCGACAAAAGGCTACCGAGAGCGGGGAGTGGCACTCCTTTAATATTGTGCGAACTGTTCAGCCCCCACGTTAAACCGCCTGTGACGACGAGAGAAAGTAAAAATTTTACGATTTTCATTAATTAAGCTACTTGATTAAGTGTGGAATCTAACAAAATACGCACAGCCCTTCGATGTTAAGCAGTTGACATCACCTGTTCGTTTTTCAGTGCTAAAAGTAGAGAATTCTAGCAAATTGGAGAATATTCGCCGTTTTTTTTTGAGAATAATGGTTAAATTGGGCTAACTTTCACCTTTATTGTTAAAGTATTAAAGAAATTTACAACTTGACTACACCGTATTTTTAATCATTTTTCTTAAACAGAAATCACGCATGGGATTAACTTGCGCAAATATCGAATTATTAAACGGTGACGATTTGACGGATACTCGCCGAGGCCGCATCGGCGAAGATGAAGTACGCCAAGTGACCGTTCGGACATTGGTTGACACAGGTTCAGTTATGCTATGCCTCAATGAAACCATTAAAGACGCCTTAGGCTTGGAGGTCGTTGGCACGCGGCGGTCGCAATTGGCCAATGGCTTACTTTTACAATTAGACATTGTTGGCCCCGTAACTGTCCGTTTTTTAGACCGCGATTGCAGTACGCGTGCGCTTGTTTTACCCGACGACCAAAAGCCTTTGCTTGGTGCAATTCCAATGGAAGAAATGGATTTGTACGTTAATCCAGACCGAAATGAGTTGCTACCTGTTCATGCGGACGGGCCAATTATGAGCTTGAGATGAAAATGGATTTTGGTAATTTTAGCGGAGACGACATTTACAAAATCTTTAAGATTTTGTAAATGTTTGTAAAATAGCCCTCCTTAGTGGTGCGTTTTATATATTTTTAGAATTAAGAAATATCGTAAGTTATTGATTATTAACCTAACGCGGGTTTCAAACCCGCGTTAGGTTTTTCTAAAAATATATAAAACGTACTACTCAGTAGTTCATTTTATATATTTTCAGACTTACAACGGGCTGTTTTTCGCTTTGCTCAAAAGACGCCCTTTGGAAAGAATCTATCGGAGCGAGCGTGTTTTTAGATAAAAATCTTCGATTTTCATCTCAAAAAACACGCTCGCTCCTTAAAAATTCCTCTCTCGCACGCATTTCGAGCGCAGCGAGAAACAGTGCGAATAAAATGTGGTTTTATTTATTTCGCGTTTCTTGGGCGTACCACGAACAATATTTAATTAAAACGCGTCATTTTGCTTAAAAACGCTTCTTTTTTTCGGCGAGAAATGGGGATTTTAGTCCCGTCGTGCAAGAGGGCAAAATCGCCGTCGTCGTGTTTGAGGATTTGTCGAACGGCTTTGATATTGAGGATATAGGACTGGTGTGTTCTGAAAAAAACGCCCCCCTCAGTAACCAAGTGGTCAAAAGTGCCTAAATTTTGACTGACCATGATGTATTCGTTTTTGGTGGTAAAAACCGTCGTGTAATTGCCTTCGGATGTTAAATAAATGATGTCGTCGAAAGGAATAAAATGTACGCCTTTGGCAGTCGTCAAGACGAGTTTTTCCAATTTATGGTGCTGCATGGCCGACATGGCGCTTTGTATTTGGGCTTGCATTTGGGCTTGCACATCGGGTTTGGCGGACTGATTTTGACGAATTTTAGCCAAGGCACGTTGCAAATCGTCGGGTGAAATGGGTTTCAATAAATAATCTAACGCATTGACTTGGAAGGCTTTAAGCGCAAAACTGTTGGACGCCGTGACAAAGACAATCGAAAAATCAATCGTCGGCAACGCTTTCAGCACATCGAAGCCTGTGCCGTCGCTTAGGTCAATGTCCAAAAACACCACATCGGGCTTGGTTTTGGGCAACAAAAGACTGGCCGTCGCAAAACTGTCGGCTTCGCCAATGATGCGGCAGTCGGTGTGTTCGGTAAGCATACCCCTCAGTAATTGACGGGCATCGGCCTCGTCGTCTATCAAAATAATGTTGAGCATTGTTTTTATTTTAGATTTTTTGATAATACATTATTTTTTGTCGCGTTTTTGTCGTGGTTTTTTGTCATTCAGAAGGCATCTCTATTGTCTGTGTTTTGTCATAATGCGTTTTGTCATTCATTAAACACATAATAGAGATTTCTTCTGAATGACAAAAAAACGCGATACAATCAAACCCTTAAAATGACCAATCTTACGTGCGTACCAACGCTTTCGCCTTTGTCATTGACGATGGATTCAATCACTAAATCGGTGTTATTTTCTCTACCATTCAATAAAATCAAGCGTTTTCGGGCAAGGGCGATACCAACACCTGTCTTTTTTATGTTGTCATTCAATTGTTCACTATTTTTAGACCCCTCAGTATCTATGGCTTTTGAGACCTTATTTACCCCTTTTTTATCCAACCCTTTGCCATTGTCTTTTACGTCAATGACTAGAATCGTCGGTGATGTTTGCTTTAAATGCACCGAAATATGTGCGGCAATTTGCGTTGTTGACAAGCCGTGTTTCAAGGCGTTTTCTACGAAAGGTTGCACGAGCATTGCGGGCAATTCAGTATCGAACGTATCTATTTTTGGGTCAATGTCAATCGTATAAGTCAAACCTTCTTTGAACCGCAATTTTTCGAGCGATAGGTAATGTTTCAAGGCTTCGGCTTCTTCTTCGACTGATATTTTGCCTTGCCGCGTGGATTCCAAAGTAGAACGAACGAGTTTGGCGAAATGCGCTAAATAACGCATCGCATTGTCTTTGTCGCCTTTATGAATCAAGAGTTGAATCGAATTTAAGCAATTGAAAATGAAATGCGGATTCATTTGAGCGGCCAATGCCGTCCGTTCTAAATCATTGATTTGCAAGGCCGTAGCGTGTTCTTGCTTGATGGTTGCCAAACGTTTTTTATAGAAAAAATAACCCATTCCAAACGCGGCAAGCAGCAACAACGAGCGAAACCACGTCGTTTCGTACCAATGCGGATGAATCAAAAAAGGCACGGTCAATGCCTCACTCCACACGTTATCTTCATTTTGGGCTTGCACTTCAAACGTATAATTTCCTGCCGACAAAGACGCGAGTTCGACCGTTCGATTTTGAGTAAATCGCCAAGCGGCGTTTGGATTTAAGCGGTAGCGATAAGGGATTTTACCCGACATCGTGCAGTTGACGAGTTGCCAAGTTAGTGCAATATCATTGTCATTTGCAGACAATTTAAAACGCCAACTTCGCCTTGCCAAAAGCCAATAAACACCTTATTGTTACCAAAATATTCGACTGCCGAGACGACTTCATAGGGAAGTGGTGCGTTTGTCGGCGTAAACATTTGCACGTTTTTATCGCGGAGATAAAACACGCCTTTTTCAATCGTCGTTACCCAATAACCGCCGTCGCGGTCGCGCAGCATTGAAACAGCAGACACATCATTGAGTATCATTTGCGGCGTGGTTTTGCCGATTGACGCGACGTTTTTATAGGCTTTCACACCCCCGTTTGCGCCTTCTGCTGTCCACGTAAGGCCGTCTTCATCGGTCAAAATATCAAAGATAGCAGCGCCGTGAAGCAAAGGAATGTCTCGTTTATAGGGTTCAATGTGGTAGATTTGCTTTGTTGAAAACAAATAAATACTGTTTTCTACTGTTTTCAAACGAGCGTTATTGGCGTCTTCTTTTGGCAAAAAACCTTGAATAACGCCTTGTTGCGTGAGCTTCTGCCCGTCGTATTTAAAAAGCAATTGTTGCACTTTGGTTAGAAGTTGCACATGTCCACTTGCACGCGTCTGAGAGACGACGACGTTTTTTTCATTCGTTTCAAAATACAAAATAGCGGGTGCTTTCGGTGCGGCAATCAATTCAGAACGTCCATCATCCGTAATTTTTAAAATACCTAAACCCAACAAGGCCACTAAAACACCCCCTCAGTATTTTTCAAGTTTTGGGTTTTGAGTTTTGAGTTTTGAGTTGGGTTGACGTTTTGAGTGTTGTTCCTTCTGAATGACAAAGGGTTTTGCGCGTTTTCAAAGCGATAAAAGCCATTTGACAAAGTAAAAAGGTGCTGTTGTGCTTCAATTAAATGGTTGTATTTGAAAGGATAAATACGGTCATTTTCAAAGTAATAGAGTTTTCCCCACATCGAACCGAACCAAATCCTACCTGTTGCGTCTTCTTGAATGCCGTTAATCACGTTGTCCGAAAGTCCTTCTTTTGCCCCAAAATTTTGAAACGCATAGCCATCAAATCGGCTCACACCGTTGTCCGTTCCAAACCATAAATAACCTTTTGAATCTTGAATGACGGTATATACTTCGGGACTCGGCAGCCCGTCGTTCGTGGAATAATTGCGCCAACTGTATGGGCTATTTTGAGCAGTTAGGTAAGTTGAGAGTAATAGAATGGTGTGTAGTAGTCTGATTTTCACAGTGTTGTTTATTATTTTGGCTAAAAATAAGGTATTTGCAAACGCATTTATTTTTTAATACATAAGCATATAGTACACATAGTTTATTACTTTAAGATTTACTGAAAACTCCGAAGATTTTTAAAACGCCTATTTTCATCTTGAATACGCCTCAAATCCGTTAGGATTTGCACGTTTACAGGAAATATAGAACGGGCTTTTTCCTCGAATCCGTAGGATTCGCACGTTGAAACGGCTCATCATTAACGTTCGACTCCTACGGAGTCGGTGAAAATCGTTCATTTTGATTTCTATAAATGTGCAAATCCTAACGGATTTGGGGCATATTCGGGGTAAAATGCCTGTTCAAAAAATCTTCGGAGTTTTCAGTAAAGATGTAAGTTTTGAGTGGCGTAGAGATTTGACAACTTTTGAAAAGTTGTCAAATCTGAATCGAATAAAAATCAAACCGCCGTTTTCAGAAAAAACTGCTTGAAAAACAAGTACATAAACTGCGAATTGGTAAACAAATACCGTTTCCACAGGCGTTGCGGCTCTTGCACGAGGCGAAACAACCACTCAAGGCCATAATCTTGCATCCATTTTGGCGCAAGTTTGATGTTTCCCGCATGAAAATCGAACGCTGCACCGACAGCCATCATCACGCTGTTGACTTTGCCAAGATGGTCGGCCACCCATTTCTCTTGTCGCGGACAACCTCTACCCACCAAAACAATATGCGCGTTTGATTGATTGATTTTGGCAATATCTGCGGCATCTTCTTCGGGCGTTGCTTCTCTGAATCGGTCGGTATGTGTGCCGCAAATCGTAATTTTAGGGTAATTTGCCTTGATAAACGCGCTAAATTTATCCAAAGTTGCCGACGTGCTGCCGTAGAGATACAGATTCAAGCCGTTCTCGTGGCTTTTTTCCAAGACCCATTTTGTCAATATCGGCCCACAAACACGGTCTTTCATCGTCGTTTTGTGCAAGGCGTTCAAAGCCCACCGCACAGGCTGTCCGTCAGGCACAACGAGGTCAATTTTATTTACTTTTTGACGTAAAGCCACATCTTTGTAGGTTTCCATCAAACCATGAACGGCCAAGGCACTGACGCCAAAACTCGTCTTGCTGACCGCGTTTTTGATAATCACATTAGAGGCTTCTTCATAGTCCGTTATGGCGTAATTGATGTGAAAAAGCGAGCGTTTGCTAGGAATAGTCATGAATTAAGTGGTTTGTTATGTAACTCAAATTGCTAGTTGTGATACGCACTATTTTTCGCTGCGCGAAAAAGGCGTGCGTGGAGAAAATCTATCGGAGGCAGCTTGTTTTTTTAAAGAAAATCTATGATTTTCTTTAAAAAAACAAGCTGCCTCCTTAAAAAACCCTTTGAAAGGCGGCCCGAAGAAAAATCGGGACAAGTTATTTTGAGCGCAGCGAAAAACAGCCCGTAAACCGTCTAAATAGTTTGTTAATCTATTGCATTGTTGTAAATCGCCATCAATTGCTTGTAATTACTGAGGGGGGAGAAATTTTCTTCGTAAGTTTTACGCGCTTGAACACACATATACGTGTGGTCGTTTTGCTCAAATAAATCCACGGTTTCGGAGAGAGAACTGTGGATTTTCGTATCGAATAAAAGGCCATTTTGACCTTCGGTAATAAGGGTATCTAAGTTTTTCGTATTGGCCGCCAAAACGGGTGTTCCTGTCGAAAAGGCTTCTAAAATCGTCATCGGTTGTCCTTCATAAGTCAAAGAAGGAACAATTAAAGCGGTGGTTTTCTTCAATTTTTCGATAATCGCGTCGCCTTTTAAGTAGCCTAAACAATGAATATTCGGATGCGTTTGCGCGGCGGCTTTAACGTATTCATCAAGCGGCCCACTGCCGATAATCTCCAAACGTTTGCCGTTTGTCTTAAACGTTTCCACCAACAGTTTAACGCCTTTTTGTTCGTTCAAACGACCAACGAAAAGGTAAAAATTGTCACGTTCAGATTGGGGGGAAAAGCCAAAGTCATTGACATAATTGGATTTCAAAACAGCACAAGGCAATTTCGGATTTGGGATGTCGGATTTCGGTAGTGACTTGCCGACACCCGACATCCCAAATCCGAAATTGGAGACCCCCTCAGTATCTTTGAGTTTTAGGACGGGCGCAAGCATCTGTTTTGTAAATTCTGCTAGAAAAATGTACGTTTTTATAGGATTTGCGTAGCGAATTGTCCATTGATTGATTGTATTGACCAATGTCAGTTGCAAAGATTTGATAAACGAGTCTTTGAAACAACGGTATTTCAAGCCATAATAAGCCGTTTTTTTATCCAAACACAAGCTACAAACGGCATTGTCTCTAAACAATAAACCTTGAATACAACCCAATCTGTAATTGTGAATTGTCATTACCGCAGGCACATTTTTACGCTTAATCGCCCAAAAGATAGCCGCCGACGCATCATAATACACGTTGTGAATATGCACGACATCGGGCTTAAAGGCTTCGATATGCGCGACGACTTTTTGATAAGAAGCGCGATTAAACAAGGTCTTTTGCAACAATTTGAATTTAGACAAACCTTCTAAATCCAGATTGTCAAATTCGCACAATTCAACGGCGTGGCCGTGCGTTTGCAAAAGCTGTCTTTCGTTGGCAACAACGGTATCTTCGCCGCCTTTTTCAAGGTATTTATTGTGTATTTGTAATATCCGCATACCCCCTCAGTAAAAATCTCTAAAAACCTGACGCGGGTTTCAAACCCGCGTCAGGTTGGCGTTAAATAATTATTTCAAAACGATGAATACCCGCGTTGCAGCGCGTTTGCCGACGGCGTTGATGTGCAAAAAGTATTGCCCTGCGGCGAAATTTTCTACATCAATCCGTTGATACTTTCCCGCTTTGTCAAGCGACACTGTTTTGACGCTATGACCCGACGCATCTACGACCGTCAAGACGATGGGACTGTTTTCGCAAGTTGTTAAATTAACTTCGACGTAATCAATTGACGGATTTGGGTACAACGCATACAAATTTGGCTGTTGATATTTGAGCGTTATTGGTTCGCTCAATTCAAAAGAACCATCCGTATTAACCGACTTCAAACGATAGACATTTTCGCCATCCGTCAAGGTGTTATCCGAAAAAGAAAAGGAGCGCAAAGCCTCTGAACTATTGCCATTTAAGGTTGTCAAAGGCTTGAAATTGTTTGTTTCATCCTCTTTTTGCACTTCGTAATAATCTTTCAAATCAGTTGAATTCACGACCCATTGCAACACGCCTTTGTGGTTGCCCACATATCCGTTGAAGGCCACCACGCGACCGCTTGACAAAGCCGCCGTACCGACAGGACAAGCAACCGCCGCGACAGTCCACTGCTGATTTGTTCCACCATTGTCATACCATTGAACAATCGGCGTATTGTCGGCAGTATTATCGCCTGTCACGTCCACGGCACGGGCCGAATGCTTGGCGATAAGCGCGTAGTACCCCTCAGTATTTTGCCTAAATTGGAACTGTTGGCTTGCCAAAACTTGATTTGTGAACTGAATCATCGCCGCACCGTCAGCCGTTGAAGCATTTTGAACCGTCAACGCTTTGCCCGATAAACCGTTGAGCAATTGATAATAAGTGGCATCAACTGCCTTTATCCGCCACACTTGATTCGTTACGTTTGTCCATGGATTTTGCACCAATGTAATGCCATCCGCCGTCGAATTTGACTTTAACCCCATCACTTTACCACTATGTCGCGCCGTCAAACGATAACAAGCAGTGGCATCAAAACCACTTGCAAAAGGCGTCACACTCACCGCTACCCCACTCGACCACGCCGCCCCAAGTCTTGAAAAGGCTTTAAAATGATACAAAGTCCCGTTTGTCAAACCCGTTACATTGATGCTTGCCGCCGTGCCACGATACACCACTTTGCCGCCTTCAAAAGCCGTTCCTGCGCCTTGAAAATTGGCATCAGCCGTATAAATTGTACCGTTAGGCCGCGTCGTGAAGGCCGTTGTGGCTTTCGCAACAATCAACACTTCGTCAAAATTAGCAGTCGGATTTGTCCACGACAATAAAGTAGAAGCCGCTTGGGTTTTGGCTGTCAAGTTCGACACATTATTAAGTTCTGCGCTAACTCCTGTTTTCAACACCACATTTCCTTGATGCGGATAAACATTGAACGAGACAATACGCCCATTTTGACTGACTGTCAAAGTATTCGCACCTTGCGTAGCCGTGAACGTGCCAACGATTGTCCCAAGATTGACGTTCACCGTGACGGGCGTCTTCAAAATAGCTGTATTGAGTATTTTAGTATTCGTGAAATTAACATTAATTGTTCCCGTCGAAGCCGTGTAAGGCGTGGCGATTGTGTAAGCATCGCGTTGCATTTTGTAGGTAATAACCTCTGAAACGGGTGCTGCCCAAAGCAAACCGTTGTCCATTTTGGTTTTTACGTAATCCAAATGCGCGGTGTAATTGGCCTTCGTAATGGCTCCAAAAGACGGGTCGTCAATGCCATGCAATTCGCGCATCAAGTAACCGCTTGCCGCAATGACGTCATCAACCGATGTTTTAAGGCTTGAAATAGCGTTCGCCGAATTGTCAAAACCATAAAAGTTGAGGTTCATAAAGTTTGTAAAATTGGTCGTATTCAAGCTGCCCGTTCCCGCCCGCGAGCCGATGTAGCCTAAGTTGTTTTTTAGATAATTCAAAACGGTTTGCGTGTAAGAATCGTAAGGATGAATGAAAAACAAAGGCCGAACGCCCGTATTTGTCTGAATCAAGTTGGTCGAACCGTCTAGTTCAAGACCAAAATCGGCTTGGCCATAGCGCACCGAGCCTGCACAATTGCTCGCCGTACCCCCGCATTTGTGGCTGTGCGAATGATTGATACATTCATGACCTGCGGCCATCATCGTTCGGGCTTTTGTCCATTCCGCCGGGCCACAACTGCCCGTAATTGCACCAAAAGAAAACGCAATACCGCGTGCCGTTGCAATCGGATAAGCATGGTCATAGATACCTGTAACGTAGTCGCCAAAATCATCATGGACGATGGTGTAAGCGGCTTTTTTGTTGTCTTTCCAATTGGCAAAACTAGCGGTTTGACTGTGAAGATTGGTAAGGCTCAAGAAGCTGAATGCAACGAGCGAGCGGAAAAATGTAGATTTAAACATAAGTGTAAGTTTTGATTTTTTATTGAAAATACTGAGGGGGGTGTTTTTAGAACCCTGATGCTAAAAACTAAAATCCTAATTCAACAAAACAAAATCCACGGCGTCCGTAAACCCTTTTGCCATGTTCGCAGGAATTAACTCAACATCCATTTTATGCCTTAGCGAACGCTGCATAGATTGTTGTAAGTCCTTGTTTTTCAAGTAGTTCTCAATTATTTGAGCCATCAATTCAACGGAAAAATTGGGGATTTTAAACCCTGTTTTGTTGTCCACGATGTATTCAATTTCAGGCGGACTCATATCCGTTTGTAAGAATGTAACAACAGGGCAATCAAACATAAACGCATGATTGACGGCAAGCCCTACATTCCCGGGCATTATCATTAAATCAGATGCGTACAGCAATTCACCCGATGTTTGGCCGTCGTGTATCCAGCCGTGAAAGGTGACGGCTTCTTCCCAATTATTTTCTTTAATCCGTTTCTCCAAAAACGCCGTATCGCCGCCACCAACGAAGTGAATCCCGATTTGATGCGGCATTTTTTTATTAAGCATCTCGAAGACATCCAACAGTTTTTCGGGCTGTTTTTCTTCGACAATTCGCCCGATATAAATGAGGTTGTACAGATGTAAAAAGCCTTGCTTTTGTTTCACGGCATCTTTCCCGATTTTGTCCAATTGTGTCCGAATCACCTTGGCAGGTTCGGTATTTAAGGTGTTTTGAGCCACAAATAGCTTTTTTTCGGGGATAAATTGCGCCATCCTACGCTTATCAGTGTGGGTATAAACGATGGTAGCGTCAGCGCGTTTCATCAGAAAAACGCGAAACCAATCTATCAAACTTTTGTCGGGATTAAAGCCTGTAAAACGATTGTAGCCATGTCCGTATAAAATAAATTTTGTCCCCATCAGCTTCGCACACACATACATAGGCAAGAGCGTCAAAATGCCAATCGAAGACTCATGAATCACGGCTTTTGGTCTAAATCGCAACAAAGGCGTGAAGGTATTGAATAATAAATGCGTTTGATTTCTGGAATAATTCCAACTTTTGAGGATGCGCGAATACGGTCTGACGGCCAATTTAACTTCGCTGTCTTTGTCGCCGTGCAGCAACAAAAAATCAAAGCTATCCGCCAATTTATCGTAAATAAACTGCCGATAACTGGGGAAAATACGTTGAATCATTAAGACTTTTGGCTTCATATTTTTTTTTGTCATTCAGAATCTCTATTGTATGTGTATTGCGTCGTGTGCCATCTAGGTTTCTTCTAAATGACAAAACCTAGATGGCACACGACAAAAACCTCACTTTTTATTCAAAAAATAAGCAATTTCATGCGCTTTCCAAGTCCCTTCAAAGTGGCGGCGATTCAAAACGCGGCCATCGTAAGAGAAGTAATTATTATGCCCTGCTTGCGAATAAATGTAGGTGTAATATTGTTCGGCACACTTTAACGCGGCTTCTGAAAAATGCTCAATTTTACCATACGTGTAAGCAAAATGGTCGCAAGGTGCTTGAATTTTAGCTTCGATAATTTGTTTTGACAAAGCCAATTCATGTTGTAATACTGAGGGGTCTGCCTCCTTGCAATTAATGTGGTTGAGTGTATGCGAGCCGATTAAATGGCCTTCATCATGCAGTTTTTTTATCTGTTCCCAAGACATAGGCTGTTTTAATGTGGTCAAAAAGACGCGATTGGCTAAAAAGTCAGCAATATACTGAGGGGCCCCTTCTACGTAATTTGGGCAGATAAAAAAACCTGCTTTGATGTTAAAAACGTCTAAAACGGGCTTTATTTTCGTAAAACATTCTTCATAACCATCGTCAAATGTCAAACAAACGAGCTTTTCACGCGGTGGAATTTTTTGCGTTCTGACCAATTGACTGCCTTCCTGAATCGGGATAAAATCCACTTCTTTCGACAGTTGAGTTAATGTCTCATAAAAAATATCCGCCGTTGTCTCGTTTGATACATCAATATAATGTCCGTTCAAAATATGCACGCCATACTGAGGGGCCTTCATTTTGCCAACAATATTGACGTATTGCTTCTTGACGATGATATAAAAACTGTTGATTGGTGCTGGTAATATCATTTTTACGGTATTAACGTCGTCGAGGTTTGAAACCTCGACGACGTTGAATGGCTCTACGCCGTTTGAAATCTGAAATCTGAAATTCGAAATCCTCTTAATTCATCCACCGTTCATACCACATCTGAAAGACCAACAGCAGCCAAATTTTGTTAAAATCGGCCACTTTATTGTCGAAAAACGGTTTGATAATCGCTTCCACGGCTTCGGGATTCAAGATGCCTTGTTGTTCAATTTTATTTAAGTCAAGATACTGTCGCGCAAATTCGCGTCCTTTAGGTTCGTTGAGCCACGAATGAATCGGCGCACCAAAACCCATTTTCCGTTTCACCATCAGCGACGGCGGGATGTGTTCATGGACAATTTCTTTGAGCAATACCTTTTTAACGCCGTTGTCATACTTAAAATGAGACGGCAATTGCGCCGCAAACTCAACAATGCGGTGGTCAAGCAAGGGTTCGCGGCCTTCTAACGACGTACTCATCGTGGCTCTATCTACTTTTGCTAGAATAATATCCACCATATAAGATTTATATTCCATGGCGAGCATCGCTTGAATCGGGTCGTCGCCGTGTCCATTCGGCGGCAAAGTATCAACGACAGTTTGCTTAAATGTGAACGGTTTTTTGAGCAATGAACGGACATCACGTTCCGAAAAATAAGCGAGAAATAATTTATAAGCATTCTCCAAAGAGCTGTTATTCAATAAGTTAACAACTTTTTCGTGACGACTGTTGATGTTATACGCTTGATTGAGCAAAGGCACTTTACTCGGATTTATGAGCGACAAAGCCGATGCTGTAAGTTTAGCGAGCGAATTGGGAATGTACTTAAAAAACGCCTGTTGTTTCGCCAGATATTCATACCGCGTGTAGCCCGCAAACGTCTCGTCACCACCATCAGCAGACAAAGCAACGGTCACGGACTGCCTAGCCAAACGGCTCACTAAGGTTGTCGGCACGCTTGAACCATCGCCTAAAGGTTCATCATAGAAAAAAGATAAATTCTCCAAAATATCGAAGGCTTCGTCCGTTTTGCAGATGTATTCGGTGTGGTCAGTGCCTAAGTGCTTTGCTACTTGTCGGGCTTCTTTGGTTTCCGTAAATTCTTTGTTTTCATAGCCAATTGTGAACGTTTTTAGCTTTTCCGTCCTGTTTTGTTGCAACAACGCCGTTGTAATACCACTGTCATAGCCGCCGCTCAAAAAAATTCCGACAGGCACATCGGCCACCATGCGGTATTCGCAAGCCGATGTCAAGAGGCGTTTTGTTTCTACAATTGCGTCTTGCTTTGAGATGTTTAAAGGCGGTTTTGCGTAGTAATCATACACATCCCAATACTTTTCAGTCGTCATTTTTTGGGTATCTAAATCCAATGTCAATGAATGACCAGAGAGCAATTTAAACGTATTTTTGAAGATAGAATGCGGTGCAGGCACGTATAAATAATAGAAATACAAGGCTACGGCGTCCATGTCAATCTCTTTTTTAAAGTCGGGATGTTCGTGAAATGCCTTCAATTCAGAGCCAAACAAGAACAGATTGTTGTGCCAATAGTAATAAAACGGCTTCACCCCTGCCCTATCGCGGATGCAATGAATTTTGTTGTTTTTAGTGTCATAAATCACAAAAGCAAACATTCCGATAAACCGATGCACCGCCGCTAAACCCCAACAATCGACAGCGTAAATAATAACTTCTGTATCTGAATTTGAGGCAAACGTGTAACCCAAATCTTTTAATTCGGCTTGAATTTCCTTGTAATTGTAAATTTCGCCATTAAAAACAATGGCCCAACGCCCGTCGGTTGAGTACATCGGCTGATGACCTAAAGGCGATACATCAATAATTGACAGTCGGCGATGCCCAAAACCGACCGAATACTGAGGGGTCTCCCAAATCTTGTAACCTTTGTCGTCGGGGCCACGATGCGCTAAGACATCAGTCATTTTGACGAGGGTTTGTTTCGTTGTGTTGTGGTTAAAGTCAATAAAACCTGCAATTCCGCACATAATTATTTTTGTTTACTTTTTTGTCATTCAGAAAGAATCTCTATTTTGTATGTCCAGTGTTTTGTCTAGGTTGTTGTCTAGGTTGTTGTCTAGGTTTTTTGTCATTCAGAAGGAATCTCTATTTTGTGTGTTGTTAATGACATACAAAATAAAGATTCCTTTTGAATGACAAAAACCTAGATAAAACACGCCTAAAGACATGAAATACTGAAAGGTGTGTTTAAATTGTTGTTATTATCGTGAAAGCGATTCATCATTTATAATTCATCCTTCCCTTCACCAATCTTTTGTAGAGATTTTTTGGCGTATAATCCATCGCCATTTCTTCCGCTTTTGCTTTGTATTTATCTATTGAAATAGACCCATTTGCCAAGTTTAACAGCATGTCTGTCAATTCTTTATCCGACTTATAATACATTAATACGCCTTCAAATTCTTTGTCAACGGCATAAGCAGCAGGGAAAATCGCAGGTTTTGCACCGCGCACGATATTGAATAATAAACCTGATTCTTTTGTAAGGCCGTACTTGCCCGTGTGTGAGACGGTTACTTTCTGATTATTCAACAAAATATCCGCTTTATCAAGAGCATTGTCAAAACTCACAGCATCAACGAAGGTAGCAGAATACAAAACGTCAAGCCCTTGCCTTTCTAGTTCTTGAAGTTTGTGCAACAGATTTAACTCCCTTTTTTCAACAAAACCCAAGAAGTCAAAGACTAATTTCCCTTTGATTTGGGGCAAAATACTGTCTAATATCTTAAACAAACCCGTATAATCTCGCCGCGTATCCGTCACCATGCCAGGGATGCAAACTCTAGTTTTACCTTTTTCTTGTTCGCTTTTGGTTATAGTTGTAGGCGTTCCTTCATTGATTAAACTCGGAAAAGCGATGATTTTGTCGTTGGCCACAAACTGACTTAAATACTTTTTTTGGCTGGCACTTAACACCACAAAATACGGATTGAAGCGCATTAAATTGTTGAATATCAAGGCTCTCGCAGGGTTTCTCACCCACACTTCTCGGCCAAAACGCGCCACTTCACGCACTTTATCGGGATAGTGTTTGATGTTGTAAAGGGCATTTTTAACACTATTTTTAAACGACGCATCAAACCATGTATCAATGTCGTGAATGTGAAAAAACAAGTCCTCTACGTTTGGTTTAAAGACTTTAAAGGCTTCAAGATGCCCCGCAATCGTGCAGATATGCAGCCTGTCAAACGGCGTGTTTTCTATATTTTTTAAGAAATCCATCACATCTTGCGTTTCATTAAAAACAACTAAGCGGGTTTGCTCGGACGTACCGCCTTCCCTAATGACTTTGGCAATAAATTCGGTCGTATAAACCACGATTTGATTGTCGGGTTCGGTGCTGTATGTCTTAATTAAAGCATTCGTGAGGGTGTAGTGCGTACTTGCACAGATTTCGAGAATGGCGATTGTCATTAAGTGATAAGTGAAAAGTGATAAGTGATAAGTGAGAAGTGAGAAGTGAAAAGTGATAAATGAGAAGTGATAAGTGATAAATGAGAAGTGATAAATGATAAGTGATAAGTGAAAAGTGAAAAGTGAAAAGTGAAAAGTGAGAAGTGAAAAGTGAAAAATGAGAAGTGAAAAGTGAAAAGTTGTAGGGTATGTACGTCGTCGTCGAGGTTTTAAACACCTTTACGACGTTGTGGAACTATAAAAAAGGAGCAAAATACTGAGGGGGTACTTTTAAAACACAAACAAATGAAACAACGCACTTGCGCTAATTTCTTGCGTAAACAAGGCATAATTGACCAATAAAACCCAGCCGATTTTATGCAAAACGCTGTCAAAAAGAGCTGTTCGATAGAGTAAAATACTGTAAAAAAAGAAACCAATAAAACCAAAACGAAGGAGCAAAATTGTTGAGCCACATGACGTTTCGAGTTTTTCGGAATAGCCTAATTTCTTAAAACCCGTCGTTCGCATATCCACCCCTAAGCCAAAAAATGGGTACTTTTTAATCGTTCTCCAATCCAAAATAACACTTACTGACCGCGTGACGGACACCACATAATCGTCGTGACCACCTTTTTCCACTTCGCGCAATTCGATGTCTTGCTCCGCAATTTCGGTCGCTATTTTCTTGTATAAAAAATCAACTTGCGTGAAAACAAGCCCACAAAGTGCTAAAACGGCAGGAATTATAATGACAGACAATTGTTGATATGTCCGATTTTGGCCAATAAAATCCTTTAACAATAAAGCAAACGGAATCAGTAAACCCAAAATGCCCATCGTTGAAGAAGTCGTCATAATCGCTAAAAGAAAAACGACATTTTTACGCGACGTGAGCGGTTCACCGAGGTAAAAAAGATTGATATAAAACGTGAGGAGTAAAACCGTTACAAACGCGCCTGGTTCCCACATAAAACCGCAATTTCTGAATTCATGAATCGGCACCATTGTGAAAACAATCGAATTTGATTTGACGGTACGGTAATGGCTATCGGTAACAAATATTTTATTGAGGTTGAACAGTAAATCGAAGTTTATCAACTGCAAAACAAACATAGCAAGGCTAATGCACGTCAAAACGTAGATAACACGAACAAAATAATCGGCGAAATCGTCTTTGCACAAGTCACGGCAATAATACGCGAGATAGATTTTCATAAAAAAACCCAAATACGTCACTTCATTAAACGCCCCATTTAGTAAGTAATACAAAACCGAAGTGCAGACAAAGAGGCCCGTCAGTATCAAAAACGTTTGCTTGATAATTGGCTCAAAATAGAAGAAAATCAACGTAAAAAACAACCAACCACCCACAATCAAGTTCTTGTCGTTCGCCAAATTTGACGCCCCCGAGGAGATAAATAAAACGAAGGCAATGAGGAGATAAGCGGCAGTTTTTCGGAGGTCAGAGTAGGGAATCATAGTATGAGTTTTGCGTTTTAAAATGGGCCACTGATAACTTCGGGAATCTCAATTTATTCCTATGTTTATATCCAGCAACGTCGTCATTGCGAGGCACTATTAAAACGTTCGGGGAACTTTGAAAGTTCCCCGAACGTAGTGCCGAATTTCGAGCGCGTCATTAATAGGAGGCACGGTTGCGAGGCACGAAGCAAAGCAATCTGTTTGGTTTCAGCACGATATTTATTGAGTAATGTCTATTTTTAACTTAAAACCCTGCTGAACCTTAAAGATTGCTTTGCTTCGTGCCTCGCAACCGTGCCTCCTCGCAATGACAACCCGTTTTAATTGAAATTAGTTAGAAATTTGAGATTCCCGAAGTTACCAGTATATAGTATGCTATTTATTCTTCTTCCGTAAACAAAGCATTCATTGTCAAGGCTTTATCAATCAACCCGAGGCTATGTTCGTTGTGTTTCAAGCCAAAAGTGGTCAATAAATTAAGAAAGACTTGTTTGCGGGTTTGTGTCAATTCTTTAAACGTGGTTACTTTATCGCGCAAATCCTCGGCGTAAGACTTATTGAGTGTTAGTAGGCCACTATAAAATTTCAGTTCAAAGACATTTATAACATTGTCTTTTCTGTCAATCAATAAGTCAATTTGAACGCCCGATTCTTCGGTCGTTCCTTTTTGATAAAAGCTTGATGTTTCGGCATAAACGCCCGAAATACCCAAGGCTTTTTTGATTTGTGGAATGTGTTTCAAGCACAAACTCTCAAACGCATAGCCACTCCAACTCGTATAATGTTGGGTTTGACTCAATTCCATCCAAATATTTTTGCCTTTATGGGCTTTATTTTCAATAAATTGAAGATAAAACAGCGAATATTCATCTGTCAGGCGGTACAACAACTCTTTTTTCTTTTTGCCAAAGGGAAAATAAGTCGAAACAAAACCCGAGCTTATCAATTCATCCAAACAACGCGTCACCCCACCACCGTCGGCCAATTTAGTCAAGGCAAGAATCTCGCTGCGCGTCATGCCTTGCCATTTTTCGGCTAAGGCTTTGATAACGGCGATGTGGTTGTCGGCATTTTCAAATAAAGCAGGATAAAGACGTGAAAATTCGTTGTTAAGCAGCCCCGAAGATGAAAAACATATCTGTTCGATGTTTTGAGCCGCACTCATACCCGCTTCTACCTCATTGAGATAATGCGGAATCCCTCCCAAAGCCATGTACAGTTCGACAATCTGATAACGGTCAAAATTGATGTTTAGGTGCTTCAAATAGGCTTCCGTTTCAAAAAGATTGAAGGGAAACAAATGCAATCGTTTTGTCAAGCGATTGTGTAAGCCACCTTTGTGTTCCACCACTTTTTGAATCATCCAAGAAGCCGAAGACCCACATATAACCACGACAATGTTTTGTTGAGCCGCCCAACTGTTCCAAAAAAAGCTCAAACCTTTCAAAAAATCAGACCTCCGCGTAGCCAACCATGGCAATTCATCAAAAAAGACAACTTGTTTTTCATCGCTCTTTTTTGTTTCCAAACACGTTATCAATTGCTGAAACGCATCTAACCAACTCGTCGGTTTTTCAAGCGGTGTAACCGCCGACCCAAAGGTTTGTTTAAGCAGATACGTGAAGTTTTTTAGTTGCTCTCTTAACGAGCCATCTTGTATGCCCGAGATTTGAAAAGCCATATTTTGAGCATAAACATTCTGAATTAAAAACGTTTTGCCAACACGGCGGCGACCTATTACAGCCACCATTTCGGGACGACGCGATTCAAGTGTTTTCAGCAACACTTCTTTCTCTTTTGAACGGCCAATGAGTATATTTTTCATTTTATTTCTTTATATTTGGCGGAATGTGGGTCAAGATACCCACATTCCGCCAAATATAGCGCATTTAGGCGTTTTTTTCTTCGAAAATTCAGAAAAAAGAACCAAAATACTGAGGGGGTGTTTTTGAATTAAAAATGAAAAATTAAGAATTAACTGTTGTGCAGCCGCGTGCTTTAATTCTTAATTTTTAATTTTTAATTCATTTTCACTTGCTCCAAAACCCTTTTTTATTCGTTTTCAACAACAAATACGCTTGAATCGGAATGCAAATTGAAGTAAACGAGAGAACGATTAAATTGCTGATAAAGACGCCATCAATGCCCCAATGCAGCACTTTGACTAGAAAATGTGTCATCGGCAAGAACAAAATGATGTTGACAATCGCCAAAATGAACTGCACGTTAATTTTTCCCGCACCCGTCACGACGTATAAAAACAAGCTGTTCCAACTCAAAACGGCCATGTAAACGGCGACGTAAAAAGCGATTTTTGGCGATACGCCGACATCATGCAACCACAATTTGAAGGCCACATCACGCACAAAAAAGCCGAAAATCAAGCCGCACCAGATAAAAACAAGTAAAACAGCGTATTTTTTTACTCTATCAATTATCCAATCTATGTTGCCTTTCAAATAAGCGTCGGTTGTGAAAGACCACAAGGGCGACAAAAGGGTCATAAAAACGATGTAGAATAAATTGAAATAGCGGTAAGCGATGTTGTATTCGGCCACTTCGTTTGGTGAAAAATAACGAATCAGCAAAAAAGTCGTCATTTCGTACATGATAACTGCCGAAATTTGCATAAAAAAGAACTTACCACTGACGAGAAAAATAGGCTTGATAGCCTTAAAATCCGTCTCTTTCAAGTCGGGCATCAATTGCGGTAAATAGGTTTTGAAATAAAAAAAGCTAAACCCAATGTACGCAAAAACGGGTAAAAAAGCACTTAAAAAGGCATATTGTACCAAATCAATCGTTTCTACGCTCGACAATGTTAAGTACAACAATATAAAAGCGTTGGAAATGGTCAAAAAGATATTTTCCAAACCCGAATGCAAATTAGCGTTCAAAACGGGGGCAATTAAGGAAAAAACAAGTTGCAAAATCAAGCCGATAAACGTGACTAAAATCAAGATATTGACGTTAGTGACCGCATAGTTTTTGATATTGAACAAAGCCGCCCAATCCACATTGAACCAAATCACGACAAACACCGAAATAATAATTACACTCAATGTCCCAATAAAAATATAGGCGGTATTGAGCAAACGACGGGCTTCTGTCCACTGTTCGTTAATAAAACACCGCCGCAACTCGACGCGCAGTCCATTGCCTACACCGACGTCTAACAGGCTGACCCACATCGAAATAGACGCAATTGCCGTCCAAATACCATAATTTTCCACACCAAGTAGAGCCACCGAACGCCGCACAATAAGGATAACGCACAAGATGTTAAACGCTTTGATTGACGCACTCAACAGGATATTTTTATTGAGTTGACTGAATTTTGTAGTCGTTGTGAGCATAAATACTGAGGGGGTGTTTTTTGTTTTTAGAATTAGGATTTGTAGGGTTTTTATTGGAATTTCATGGGACTTTAGACGCCGTTTGACGCTAAGTAACGCGAAATAAATAAAAGCGTATTTTCATACGCACTGTTTTTCGCTGCG
>JAYSRS010000652.1:0-24396 GCA_043720935.1 Saprospiraceae bacterium | reverse complement strand
ATTTAGGAAATTTGCAAAATTTCCTAAATCTTTTGCCGCAAAAACACCATTTTTTACTTAAAAATTGGTTTGCGACATAAAACCGATAATTCCGATTTCTATAATTTCAAATTTCAAAGATTTCAAAGATTTCAAATTAGAATCTCCAATTAAAATTCGGAATTATGAGCTTTACGGTACGGCGGACGTTCGGGGAACTTTTAAAGTTCCCCGAACGTTGAACTGTGCTGATAATCAATGACTTACAAATTATTAACTGATGTTACGCAATGGGTCACTAATTGGAGGGATACAAC
This sequence comes from Saprospiraceae bacterium, assembly GCA_043720935.1. Classification (GTDB taxonomy): domain Bacteria; phylum Bacteroidota; class Bacteroidia; order Chitinophagales; family Saprospiraceae; genus JAAFJT01. Next base: position 24,100 of record JAYSRS010000652.1, on the reverse strand, counting down.
TGATTTACACATGATTTTTTCTATAAGCATTTCCTTTAAAAAAGAAATCCTTTTAAATCAGTCGTATCCCTAAAATCAGTGGGCCATTTTAGCCACTTGCGTAACATGAGTTATTAATTATTTAAAATTTTTTTTGTACCACAAAGCCGATAATTCCGTTAAAATTTAAAAACGCCGTCTCCTCTGTGAACTCGGTGTGAAACATAAATAAAAATGAAAAGGCAACAAACTACCTCAAATATCCTCATGGTGCGCCCTGCAAACTTTGGTTTTAATACTGAAACGGCGGCAAGTAACGCTTTTCAAACAGATGATAAAGCGTTGACAGTCAGTGAAATACAACAACGTGCCATTCAAGAGTTTGATAAAATGGTCAATATACTGAGGGGCCGTGCGGTGAATGTTTTGGTGGCCGAAGACAGTGCGTCACCTGTTAAAACAGATGCTATTTTTCCCAATAATTGGCTAACAAGCCACGCTGATGGGGCGATGGTTTTGTACCCGATGTTTGCCCCTTCACGGCGTTTGGAGCGGTCGGAGGCGATTCAAGAATTGCTTCAAGCCATGTTTAATGTCAAAAAGAAAATTCATTTTGAGCATTACGAAACGATGGAACGCTACTTGGAAGGCACGGGTTCGATGATTCTCGACCGTCAAAACGAGGTTTGTTACGCCTGTGTGAGTCCACGAACCGAGCGCGCTTTGCTCGATGAATGGTGCGACACAATGGGCTTCAAACGTGTGGCTTTTACAGCAACCGATGGCAATGGCCAAGAGATTTATCATACCAACGTCATGATGGCTTTGGGCGAGAGTTTTGTCGTAATTTGCCTTGAAACTGTCCGCAATGAGGCCGAAAAAATGAATTTGATTAAGCATTTTGAAACGACTAAAAAAGACATCGTTGACATTTCGCTCGACCAAATGATGTTGTTTGCGGGCAATATGTTACAAGTCAGAAATGATTTTGGTGAAACATTTTTGGTGATGTCGAAACAGGCTTTTGACTCGTTGAATCCTTCACAAATTGCTCATATTCAACGACATACAGAAATTTTATCGGCTGATATTAAAACCATTGAAACGTATGGCGGCGGCTCGGCAAGGTGCATGATGGCAGAAATATTTTTTGAAAAAAGAGAAGTGATTTAATGGAGATTTAATAGAAAGGTGTACATTTCGGCTTTGGAAAATCATCTTTTTTACATTAAAATTAAATTTTTACAAATGGAAAATCAGTACCTTGATAGTAATTTCGACCAAGGAAAGGCGGCTTACTCTAACTATGGTAGCTTTTTGCGGCGGCTTGCAGCCTTATTTATTGACAGCCTTTTGTTAGGTGTCGTTAATCAGATTCTTCAATCCGTTACGGGGATTGGTACGCGTATGCAAGAGCATATTCTTGATGATCCCGAAGATATGTCGGGGCTTATTTCCATTGCGGGACCAATTTGGGCGGTCGGATTTGCGATTCAACTTGTTTATTTTGCTTATTTTGAATCGAGCGAAAAACAAGCTACTTTCGGCAAAATGGCACTTGGTCTTGTCGTAACGGACGAAAACGGCGACCGTATCACTTTTGGTAAAGCGGCGGTTCGGTATGTCGCTAAAATCGTATCTGGTCTTATTTTGTTGATTGGTTATCTGATGCAGCCTTTTACGGCAAAGAAACAAGCGTTGCACGATATGATTGCAGGGACTTTGGTCTTCAAAAAGTAAAGGATTATATGCTTTATTTTCTAAAAAAAAACAGCCTTCACGTAACGCGAAGACTGTTTTTTTTTATACCATTAACCATTAACCATTTTACTGAGGGGTCTCTTTTTTCTGTCCAATGTATAAACCGACAATCACCAACAGCGTTCCAATGACTGTATAAATGGTAATGGGTTCATCCATCAAGATTTTGGCGTATATAAAACCAAAAGTTGGGCATAAATACAACCACAAAGCGGCTTTAACGGCGTCTATTTTCAGCAGATACAACCACATTTGTACTGCACCGATGGAGACAAAAATCAGCCAACCGACGCTGTACCAAAAACGGGCATCGTAATGATTTTCTCCAGTTTCCATAAATGCAAAAGTGAAGGGCAATAAGCAAACGCCGCCGAGCAAAACTTGCCATGCGTTGATGGCCAAAATTGGTAAACGCCACGTTTTACTTGAATAATAAACCGTTCCAACGGAATAGGCGAGAAGGCTTAGAAGAATTAATATAACGCCTTTCATGGTGACGTAACTATCTGATAATAAAGGATATACAACAATTGCCACGCCAATTAAACCCAAACCTAAGCCACGCCATTCGTTCATTTTTACGGCACGTTTCATCCAAAAAGCCGATAAAATCGAAATCATCAAAGGACTTAAACCGACCGATAAACTACCCACACCCGCCGATAATTCTTGCATTGCTAAGACATACAAACCCAAGTAAATCGTCACATTGAGTAAACCATAAATTAAAATTGGTTGCCATTCGTTTCGTTCAGGTAGTCTATATTTTCTCAAAACGTGTGCGCCTAAAAGCATCAAAAATCCCGCAAGAAAAAAACGAACATTTGCAATCACCAAAGGCTGTGCGGACAGAAGCCCCAATTTAGTCGCCACCGAAGCCGAAGCCCACAACATGGCGAAAACAAGGCCGATAATATTGTTTTTCATAATTTACTTCTTAAGCCTAATTAAACATCTGTGAGGTACAAAATAATTACAAAACAAAAAAAGCGACCCCCTCAGTATCGGCGTCGCTTTTTGTCTTTTGGAGATTTGTCATTCAGAAGAAATCAATTGCAAGGCTTTTGACGTTCTCTCTCTTGTTTTTGCACATAAATCACCGTCTTTTGATAAAGGGAAACCATAAGATGGAATGAGTTTTTTAAACTCATTTTGCCATTGTTCAGTCGCGCAAAGCTCGGGAAAACATTTGTTTAACACGTCAATCATAATCGAAACCGACGTTGACGCCCCAGGCGATGCGCCCAAAAGTGTTGCCAATGAACCATCGCTTGCATAGACGACCTCCGTGCCAAATTCTAAAACGCCGCCTTCTTCCGCGTCTTTTTTAATCACTTGAACGCGCTGACCTGCATCTTGCAACCGCCAATCTTCTTTGTGGGCATTTGGGAAATATTCTAACAAGGCTTCCATGCGGTCGTCTTGCGATTGCGTGACCTGTGTTATTAGATATTTTGTCAATGGAATATTATGTACACCCGCCGATACCAACGGAATAATATTGTTCCATTTGACCGATAAAGGGAGGTCTAAAAACGACCCATGTTTTAAAAATTTGGTTGAAAAACCCGCAAAAGGCCCGAATAACAAGGCCGTTTTGCCTTCAATCAAGCGCGTATCTAAGTGCGGAACGGACATCGGCGGCGAGCCAACGCTTGCTTTTCCATACACTTTTGTATTGTGCCGAGCAATCACTTCGGGATTGTTGCAGACCAACCACTGACCGCTAATCGGAAAACCGCCGTAGCCGCGTCCTTCGGGAATGTCCGCTTTTTCGAGCAATGGCAACGAGCCGCCGCCTGCGCCGATGAAGACAAATTGCGTCGAATACGTCTTTTCTTCGCCCGAATCCATGTCTTTTATCGTCAATTCCCACAGCCCGTCCGCACGCCGTTCTATGTTTTCGACCTCATGGTGCAAGCGCAATTCGACGTTGTCGTCTTGTTGCAAATAGTCCATCATCGCCCTTGACAATGTGCCAAAATTCACGTCCGTACCAATGTCCATACGTGTAGCGGCCACTTTTACTGAGGGGTCTCGACCTTCCATCACCAACGGAATCCAAGCCGCGATTTCATCAAAATTGTCAGAAAATTCCATCCCTTTAAACAAAGGATGAACGGACATAGCGGCGTAGCGTTTTCTCAAAAAATCGACATTTTCATCGCCCCAAACGAAGCTCAAATGTGGTGTATGTTTGATGATATTGGCAGGATTTATAATGCCTTCGAGCGTCAGCGTTGACCAAAATTCCTTGGAAACTTCATAAGATTCGGCAATTTTAACGGCTTTTTTGATGTCAATCGAGCCATCTTCATTTTCGGTTGTGTAGTTCAATTCGCAAAAAGCAGAGTGTCCCGTCCCTGCATTGTTCCACGCTTCGGACGATTCCATCGCCACTTTATCCATCCGTTCAAAGATGTTTATTGACCAATTTGGGGCTAATCTCTTCAAAAAAGTACCCAAAGTTGCGCTCATAATGCCCGTCCCGATAAGAATGACATCGCTGTAATTGTTCTGTTTATTGACTTTCATAAAACTATTTTTAATGATTTATTGACTTTTTATTTACGTATTTAAACAGCGCAAATAAACGGATTGTTTTGGAAAATAAAGGCTTAAATACTGAGGGGTAGTGCTGTTTGTCAAAGGCGTTGTAAAAAGCGATTCACTTAACGGTTCATTTGATTATTTAAGGTTTTCTTATAAAAAACAATTACTTTGCTATCAATGATTTATGCTCAAAATTCAACCTGAAAAAGGTTGTCATTGCGAGGCACGAAGCAATCTTTTGGTTTCAGCAGACTGCAAAATCGAACAGATTGCTTCGTGCCTCGCAATGACGACGCTCTCTGATTGAAATAAGCGGTAAAATCTAAGAGTCAATCGAGCGTTTAATTTTTATAAGAAAACCCTATTTGATTATTTCATATCTTCTTTTAATATTTAGGGATAAAAAAAGCCATTTTCTACTTCACAACGAGTAAAAAATGGCTTAAATACTGAGGGGGGTGACAGTCTGATTTTTTTCTATTTTTTCAAGTAAAGCCCAACAAGCGTTGCCATAATCCCACAAAGCAAAAGCAAGGTTATCCATTGAAATTTCTTTGCCGAATTAGCTTTAGATTCTAAAACAAGCAGTTGATTTTGAATATTTCTATTAAGATTCATAATGCTTTCTTTTAGGTTGCGCTCGGTATCAGAAAGCCGCAATTGCACGTTTTGTAAGCCTAAATTAATCGCCGAAACGGTGTTGTCAATCTTATCTAAACGAGAAGGAAAATCTATTTTTCTGATTTCATCAACAAGCCGTTCATTTTTAGTTGTCAACACTTTAATTTGTGCATTTGTTGAGACAAGTGACGATAGTAAATTGTCAATGCGTTTGTTCAAATCTGAAATAGGCATTGTAGCATCAGAAACATTTTTTTGAATGCCTTTTCCCGATTTTTCAAACTCATTTTGCAGTTTTTTCAAATGTTCTGCTAATGACGTATTATAATTGTCAGCAACTTCTTTCCATTTTTTATTGGTTTCATTTGCTTTATTTTCTATGCCTTTTTGAGTATTTTCAAGCTGTTTTTGGACGACTTGAACATGATCAGATAAACCTATTTGGCAATCCTCGGCAACGGTTTTCCATTGATTACTTGTTTCAAAAAGACGATTTTCTATGCCTTTTTGAGTATTTTCAAGCTGTTTTTGGACGACTTGAACATGATCAGATAAACCTGTTTGGCAATCCTCGGCAACGGTTTTCCATTGACTACTTGTTTCAAAAAAGCGATTTTCTATGCCTTTTTGAGTATCTTCAAGCTGTTTTTGGACAAATTCAACGTGATTATACAAACCCTTTTGGTAATCATCTGCAACCGTTTTCCATTGCGATATGACTTTGTGGGTTTCCTCTTGGATATTTTGTTGCGTCAACGCAAGTTTATCTTGCGTTTGCTTCAAATTTTCTTGAAGATGTTTGTCATAAATTGGAATGACATCGCCGATGTGGTCGTGCAACTTTTGGCTTTGCGTTGCTAATTGCTCAACAATCTTTGTGGTCACTTGTCGCGCCTCTTCAAAATTTTTGCGGACGATGTCCAAATGTTCAAGTTCTTTTTTGAGCATTTGAAGCTCTTGATGTATCTGACTCATGAAATTTAAAGGTGTTTTTCGTTAAAGTTTTTCAACCAAGTTGTGTGAATTTTTAAGTAAAAAGTATGGACTAATTCATTCAAAATGTCGTCAATTCGGCGCGTATCTTCAAATTTTGAACGAATTTTTTGATTAAATGCTAAAATATATTCCACAAATTCTTCGGGTTTTAAATGTTGATACCCCTCAGTATTGTAGAGATTTACGAAGCCTTTTAGGTAACTTGTTTGGGCTTCTGCCAACAGTTTCTCATTTTTATATTCCAAAATAAACAACGTGTAGGCTTGTAACAAATGAAGCGTTGCGCGCTCGGCATTGTTAATATCGCGCATCAAAAGTAACGAAGCACCGCGTAGGTGTTTTAAATTATCTTTTTCGCCGCCCTTATCAATTTCAGTAGCATGAATGTACTTTTCAATTAACAACAAATCATCTATCGTATCTCCTTCTGTATCAACGCGTAATGAATAATTTTCATCGTCAATGTGATATTTAGGACGGGCGTATTTTGAGTTGAAATAAAGGTCAATAAAGTCTTTAAGTTCTTGCCCTCCATTCTCATTCAAACCGATTTGACAAGCTAAACGCATATCATCAATGCCGCGCAACCTTTTTTTGGCAATCTGTTCGTAAACAAAATGCAGCAAAAACTTCATCATGCGTTGACTATTCGTCGGTGCATTATATTTAGGTTCTCGAATTGTTTTCAAATCCTTAATCACTTTTGTCTGCGAATTGTATTGGTTCAAATACCTAAAAAGATGGTTAATATACTTCGGTTCGTTCACTTTTTCAAGGTCAAAATCAAGGCTGTCGTCTTTTTTAGTGATGTAAAGCGTTAACGTATTCGCATTATAATCTACTTCGTAATCGTCCACAATGCCTAATATTGAGAGGCGATAAACGGCTTTGTAGGTATCTTGCTCATCTCTAAGTATATTTATTTGTTCTTTAATTTGGGAAAGAACGCTTTCTGTTCTTTCAGACATTCCTCTACGATTAAAATTTCGAGTAATTATATCTGTTAATGTCAAGGGTGACACACAATGGTTTTTATAGTTTGAATCAAATATTTCAAAACTATTTGATATAGACTCATTCAAATTCTTTTTTGTAAATGGACTCTTGGTATCTAATCCATTTTCTTCAAAAATATTCCATATAGAATCAATAACTCCCGAGTCATCTCCTCGAAAATAGATGGCTATCGGTTCTATGGCTGCTCCAATTTTTACACCATTCAAACGTTTTTCAATACCTTCTATTGGAGGTACTGCTGCCTCTTTTTTATCTAACCATGCTGGTATGTGTCCAACAGTACTAAGTAATATTTTTAATTTGGGTTTTATATCTTCAAGTACTTGACGAGCTAATGTTCCATCAAAATCTTTAAAATATGGAGTTATATCGAAACTCGGTATCTTGAAATAACCATAAGTTCCAAAATTTTCTTTTACGTAAATCTTTTGATCTTTACTGCTATAATTCAATTGTATATGCTCATATCCATACTGATCAATTAGCCGTTGATTTAAATCATATACATTTGATTTAGGAGCATGTGTAATGCTTTCAAGCATCTCTCGAAGCATCAATATCTCTTTGTCTTGACCTTTAAAAGAATTGTGGTGAAAAAATAGCAAAACATCCTTATCTACTTCGCGTTTTTCGCCATGTTTGGTTAATACAGTTTGGTCATTGAACAGCAAATAACACATTGAGGCTTTTCTATCGCGACCCGCCCGACCCGATTCTTGAACAAAACTTTCAATCGAATTTGGATAGTTAAAATGGATTGTATAACCAACATTTGGCTTGTCAATGCCCATACCGAACGCTTTTGTTGCTACGAGTAATTGTAGTTTATTGTCAATGAATTCTGTTTGATTTTTGGTAGATTCTTTATCAATTATATCTGCTCGAATATCATCAGACGACCCCATAAAATAACCGATTTTTATATCGGGTTTGGCGGCTTCAATTCTGTTTTTAATGCCGTTGCCTTTCTCATCCGTCACGCCAAAAAACCAACGCCGATGCGGGGCGAAGACAATGCCACCGATGGCACAATCAGGATTTAAGACGTTTTGAGGCTGAAATCCAAGGCGTTTATGTCCGTTTTGGCTGTTTTCACTAACGTTTAAAATATCGTTACCGCATTTGTCAAGTAGGCTTAAAATTTTATTTTGTTTGGCAGCGCCGATGCTTTCTTTGATACGCCACTCATTGTCTTCGGCAATTTCTGTAAGATTGGCTTCCACTTTGACAATCTCAAAATTGAGTTCTGTACGATTAAAAGTCTCAAAACGCACAACTGCCGATTCGTTCAAGCGGCTTGCCTCATTCGTTCCCGAAAGCTCGCGTTGCACGTCCGCGAGAACGTCAAAAGAAGCCGTTGCGGTTAAGCCAAAAAGCGGCACGGGGTGGTTGTTTTTGGTTTTGCAAAAATTTAAAACATTGGCACCAAGCCTCAAATAAGACGTTCTAAAATCATGTCCCCATTCTGATACGCAATGTGCTTCGTCAATTACGCAATAAGAAAAATAGATTTTATGCTTGTACATATCTTCTAAAAGCGTTCTAAAATCACGCATTTGCAAGCGTTCAGGCGAAACAAACGTAAAGAGCGTTTCTCCATTGGCCATTTTAGCCACATTTTCCCGCTTTTCTTTTGGTGACAAAGATGAATTGATGTAAGTACATCCATCAATTTTATTCTTTATAAGATTGTCATATTGGTCTTTCATCAAAGACTTTATGGGGTCAATAATCAACGTGATACCAGGTTGAAGCAGGGCAGCAATTTGATACGTCAACGATTTTCCGCCACCCGTCGGCAACAAACCGATAACACTTTGCGCTTTCAAAGCACGGTGAAGAATGGGCAATTGACCCATTCGGAAAGCCGTTTTTCGGAAAATATTTTGCAAAAAATAGGTCAAAAATGGTTTTGCGGCTTCAATATCCTCAAAAGTGCCGTCGTCATTTCGCAAAGCTAAATCGCAGTATTCGATGTGCGAAGCCGTGTAAAACGTTCGTTTACTCGCTTTATGGTGAGCAGAACGCACCTCGATTTTATAAGCCGCTTGGATATTTTCGGTTAAAAAAGTGCAGCCCGTTCTCTGCAACATCGCTACATCAATCGCTAAGTCGTAAAATACTGAGGGGTCTATTTTTTCAATAAGTTGCGGCGTTTTGTAAGCATAAAGCGGCGTTTTGTAGGTATGAAGTTGCGCTGTTTCAAATTGGGCGGTTGTAAAAACATTAGGCGTTTTGCAAGTATGGAGTTGCGCTTTTTCAAATTCGGCGGTTGTAAAAACATCTAACTCAATTCGCGTAAATTGTTTACCTTTTCCTTCAAGTGCGAATAAATTGTCAAATTGTTGCGCCAAATCGGCAACGGCCAAAGCCGCACAAGGCACATCGCGCTCAATGACGGCGAGGCGAAGCACCCCCTCAGTATTGTAGCATTTTTCGGGATGTCGTAAGAAATATTCAAGCAAAACCTTTTGAATTCTCGCAATAGCGAAGGGGCTTAGTGCCAATTGCAAATCCGTTAAACGCTCTTTGTCAAAGGTTTTGTTATCGTAATTTTTTTTAATGTTTTTGAGATAAAGCTCTTCATTTTGAAGGTCTGCAAACGCTTTTGTCGGCAAATGTGTGGCTGCATCTTTGAAAATAATCGAAAATTCTTTGATATGATTTTTGAAGTCAAAGAATTTATCAGTAGGCAGCCTGTACGTTTTCCAATGTTTATCTGCAAAATATTTATCTCGTTGTCTGTCAAGTGCCAATTGAGGATTCACCTTATGTTGCCCTCCGTCAACTTCAATAACAATGCCTTGCAAACTACTTTCAGAATAAGGAATTTGTAGTGAAAAATCAGTTACTTGGTCTTGAAAATTAGTTGTGTCATTTGAAACAGACGTTATTTTACGTTGTCGTTCCAAAATTTGTCCCCAAAAATTACCCAACCCATTTGGTAACATTTCTTGAATAAACTTGGCTTCTTCAACGCTATCAAATTCTTCATCCTTTCTAAAATGCGTCAAACGTGGCTCAATGATGTGCAACGCCTTGAAAAGACGGTCGTTAAAATCTGTTTCAGTGGATTTTAAAGGAAAAGTGATAGCCCCTAATTCATCTTGTTTGCGTTTGGTCAATCCGAAAGCATCGGCAAAAGACTGTTCTATAAAAATGGAAGGACGTGTCGGCAAACCACGACATAAAATATTGTTCAAGACCGAACAATAAGCATCAAAATCTTGAATTTTAGTGTCAAGATTAGAGACATCGAAACAGGTTAATGTTTCAAAAAGCGGTTTATAAAGGTCTGATTTAGAAAAAGCTTCTAAAAAATAGCCTGCTTGAAATTGCGACATACGTTGAGATTATTGTTGAAATAAAGTGGTTCAAGTTTCTCTCTGTATGCGCTCAATACAATTTTTTTGATTGTTTGGCAAAGGTATTTTTTAAATATGATTTATTACATATTTCTAGTAGACCAGTGAAAAATTAAGGCACCAAGGGGTCAAAACATAAAAAAAGAGGTAGCGCGCTACGCACCACCTCCAGCCCTAACCAAATAAAACCAAATTATATTTTTACTCTAAAATGAATGTCGTGATTGAATAGTGCTTTGTGTTGACGTTGCTTGGAATGTGATAATTAATTGATTGATTTTTGTTGAAGACGCCACAAAGATAGTAGTAAACTTGATTTTTAAACTATCCTTTGTGTTTTATTAACACGAAAGGAGTAAGTAGGTATAAAAAATGATAAATTTTGAGCCATTTTCAAAGCGTTTTTAAGTCTATTTCAATTATCATAGTCTCCTGTTTTTTATATTGATTTTATTTTTTAAGAATAAAAAATGGTAGATTTTTAATTTTTAAAATAAAAAATTGTAAAATAATTATTTTTAAAATAATTATATTGTTTCAAGGAAATGTGTTTAAAGTGAAAAAAGTCCGCTTCATTTTAGAAAAAAACGCAACCTTCGCCCCGTCATTTTTTGAGACTTTTCTTTTTAGGCAGCAATAGCTTGTCCCGATAAAGGTGTCGGGACAAGTTATGACTAACCCCAACTTTTAAGTTGGGGTTTATGAATAACAAGCGCTTTTCGGCTTTAGCCACTAACTTAATGCGTAGATTTTTGGCTAAAGCCGCAGAAGTGTTGTGAATAGAAACCCCAACTTAAAAGTTGGGGTTAGTCATAACTTGTCCTGACCTTCATCGAGACTTGTAAAACATAAAATCTATTGCAGCCTGAAAAGAAAAGTGTCCATTTTTCTTAAAAATTTAAAAACCTTGCTTAATGAAATTTAAAATGCTGACGCTGTTTGTAGCGTTTTTCTCGGTTTTAGACCCCCTCAGTATGTCCGCTCAAAATGCGCCTGTGAAGGACGAAGACGCGTTTTTTATCCGTAAAATCTACGATGCAGCTTTAACCGAAAGTCGGGCGTATCCGTGGCTTTCGACGATGTGTACCCAAATCGGTAGCCGTTTGAGTGGCTCGGAAGGTGCGGCAAAAGCCGTTGATTGGACGAAGAAAATGCTCGATTCAAGCGGTTTTACGACGCGTTTACAGCCGTGTATGGTGCCAAATTGGAAGCGTGGCGATAAAGAAATCGTCAAAATTCGGTCTAAAAAAGGCGATATTGACTTGCGTTGCTTGGCAATTGGCAATTCCGTTGGAACGGGCGATAAAGGCGTCGAAGCGGAGGTGATTGAAGTTAAATCGCTTGACGAAGTGGATGCATTAGGCGATAAAGTGAAAGGTAAAATCGTGTTTTATAACCGTCCGATGGATAGAAAACAAATCAGTACGTTTGCTGCTTACGGCGGTGCGGGTGATCAACGCAGAACGGGGCCTTCTCGCGCTGCAAAATACGGGGCAGTAGCTGTGTTGGTACGGACGCTTTCGACCGAATTAGATGACCGTCCACATACGGGTTCGTTGGTGTATGATGAAAAATATCCAAAAATTGCTGCCGTTTGTTTGTCAACGAATGACGCCGAAGTGTTGTCAAAAAGTCTATCGTTGGCCAATAATAGCTTGAAAGTTTATGTCAGAACGACGTGCGATATGCAGCCCGATGCACCGAGTAACAACGTGATTGGTGAAATTCGCGGTTCAGAATTTCCTAACGAAGTCATTGTAATTGGTGGACATTTGGACAGTTGGGACGTTGCACAAGGCGCGCATGATGATGGTGCGGGTTGTGTTCAAAGTATGGATGTGTTGAATTTGTTGAAACAAAGTGGCTACAAACCGAAGCGAACAATTCGTTGCGTGTTGTTTATGAATGAGGAAAACGGCTTACGTGGCGGCACTAAATACGCTGAAGAAGCGATGAAATCAAGCGAAAAACACATTTTTGCCCTTGAATCCGATGCGGGAGGCTTCACACCGCGTGGTATTTCGTTTGAGGCAGACCCCTCAGTATTTGTCGAAAAATTTAAGAAAGTAGCCGCTTGGGAAGACTTACTGAAACCCTACGGCATCGAATTGTCAAAAGGCAGTAGCGGTGCGGATATTGGCCCATTGAAGCCGATGAAATTTCTGTTAGGCGGTTTAAAACCCGATTCGCAACGTTATTTTGATTTTCACCACACGGAGTTTGATAGAATTGAATATGTCAATCGCCGTGAGTTGGAATTGGGCGCGGGAGCTATGACGGCTTTGGTGTATTTGATTGATAAATATGGGTTGTAAATTTCAGATTTCAAGCTGGAAATTAGATATTAGTTGTAAAAAATGAGCCTTGAATACTACATTTCGTAGCATTCAAGGCTCATTTTTTATGTTTTTTATCAAAAAACGGCTTCTATACTGAGGAGGTACTTTTTAGAATTTAGGGCAAAGCGTTCGATACGGAATACGTTCTGCACCGATGTAAATTAGAGATAATTCAAAGGCATTGCGGCCATTTGTGGGTGTAACAATTGAAGATGTATGAATATCATAACTAATGCCAATCAACCACCGATTCATTTCTAACATTCCCGTTACGGTGACGGCGTCACCTAAAATATTGGTTCTGGTAGATTCTTGAATCGCATTTTGATTGGTGACATCGCCTTTTGTCCAAACGTATTTGTTGACAAGCCGATACCACGCCCCTACGCGAATCGCTACTTCGTCCCAATCGTGGTTGGAATATCTAAAATTAGTTCCCAATTGCGTATTTACTGAGGGGCCTTGCAACGTTGCCATAATGGCAGGCATGAGGCTCAATTGGTCATTTACGGGAAATTCTCCCCCTGCGTGGAGGGTAAAACGGCGTTTTAAAGTTTCCGAATTGTTACCAAAGTAAGAAATTTTTGGATTTGTAATGTGGTGCATACTGCCGCCAATATAGATACTTTTATTTTTATCTATCACGTTGTACCAAAGCAAACCCGCGTTGATGTCCATATACGTATTAGAACGTGGCTCAATTTCGCCCGTTGACAGGGTGTTGTCAATCCGAATATTAAGGCTGTCGTATTGACGGTCGAACCAAAGGCCGCCCGTCGTCAAGGTATTTTGACCCATGCCGATTTGAACACCCGCCACGAGATATTGGTCTGATGAACGATAACGGTCGCCGCCTAATTGCTTCATGTAGGAAAGGCCCAAATTGCCCCGCGTGGTTTTGAGTTTAGAATCTGCACCCGTTTCGTCTTCAAGGGCATTGAGGCCAAAAGAGAGATAATCGCCGTCGGCAATGCGGATGCGGTGGTCATAACTTGCATGGATTTGCCGAATCGGAACGTCCGAAAAAATGCCGCCCCATTGTTGTCGATAATTGGCATTGAAACGCATTTGGCCTTCAAAAACGCCCATTAAAGCGGGATTTAGGTGCAAAGGCGCCGCGTAGTATTGAGAAAATAAGGCGTCTTGCGCTTGCATTTTACCCACGCTCAAAGACATAAAAACGAACAAAATGACAGGTAATGCGTAGTTTATTTTTTTCATACGTTATTAATTTCTGTTAGCGATTGAACGTCGTCGAGGTTTAAAACCTCGACGACGTTGGTGCTATGTTATTTTTTAATTTTTTATCAAAAATACTGAGGGGTGATAAGTGAGAAGTTGTAACTGACATTACGCGGTCTAAAAAATTTGAAATTAGATTTAAAAAACAGTTGGTTAGAATTTACGAAAATCTAATGAATCCGTAGGATTCACACGTTTATAGAAAATATTTACGGTCATTTTTCCCGAATCCGTAGGATTCGCACATTAAATGTCCTATAATAAATGTGCGAATCCTACGGATTCGGAAACAACGGGCGTAAATATTTTCTATAAATGTGCGAATCCTACGGATTCGTTAGATTTTTATGCACGCTTTAGTCAACTGTTATTAAAGTGAAATTGTCAAATTCCTCAACTGCGTAATGTCAGGTTGTAAGTGAAAAGTTATGTATGAAAAGTTGTAAATTAAGCGTCTTTTTCACTTACAACTCTTTTCACTCTATCGAATAAGCGTTGTATGCCCTTTCAGAATCTCTTTTGCCCCATCAATATACGTCGCTTCGATGTACCAAACGAACTTGCCCGTCATCAGTTCTTGCCCCTTGAAAGTGCCGTTCCAACCCGCGTTTTCATCGTTGATTTTGAACGTTCTAGCTTCATACACCAATTCACCCCAACGGTCATAAACGCGGAACAAATCAATGAATGTGCCGTTGCGGCCATGCACGATAAGTTTATCATTCACGCGGTCATTGTTAGGCGTAAAGCCCGTTGGCACATAAATATTGCGTGGTTTTTCGACCGTAATCTTGACCGAATCTGCCGCCCGACAACCTACGGAGTCAACGCCTTGAACGGTATAAATAATCGTCGTTTGAGGTGAAGCCGTCGGATTAGGGCATTTCAAACACGTCAAAGTCGAATCATACGGCTGTTTCCAAGTTAGGGTAACCTTACCTTGCGCGTTTTGCGGATTGGCAAATAACTGAATTTTATCACCTAAATTGATGGTCGCATCTGCCGTTGCTTCGACAATAAATTTAGGTGGCGTAGCAACATTTTCCTTCGTAAACCAAATACAACCGTTGGCATCTTTGATGAAAATATCAAACGCCGCCGATTTCAAACCGATGATTTGACTAATGCCGTTGTACGTTTTGCCATCCAAACTGTATAAATACGGTGTTGTGCCGCCGAAAGCATTGACTGTAATGACGCCGTTGCGGTCGCCGAAGCACTTAACGGGGATTGTTGTAACGTCCGCATCAAGTGCCGCAGGAGATTTTACGACAATTGTATCGTTCATTTTACAGCCATTTGCGTCCGAAATTGTCAAAATATACGTACCAGAACGCAGTTTTGATAGATTTTGCTGACCTACACCATTCGACCAAAGGTAATTGTAAGTCGGTGTGCCGCCGCTAAATGTTACATTAATTGTTGCCGTCGAATCGCCCACGCATTTGTTGTCAACAATGCTTTTTGTCTCCATTTTCAAGCGTGGCGGTTGGCCTACGTTAATAAGCGTATCTTTTGTACAACCTGCCGAATCGCGCACCAAAACGGTGTAACGACCCGCCGTCAATTGCGTTGCGCGTTGCGTTCGTTGTGTGCGGCTGTCGCTCCAAGTAAATGAAAAGGCGTTGTTAGTGCCAAACGCGTTGATTTGCGCCTCGCCGTCGTTGCCGCCAAAACAGCTAACAGGTTTTATGACAGACGATAAACTGATTTGGCTCGGCTGATTCAAGAATGCATAAGCGACATTTGAACAGTTTTGATTGTCCGTAATTGTCACGGCGTATTGTCGATTGCCCATAACGCTCGCCGCTTGTGCCGTTGTTTGAACGGGATTTGTTGACCAACGGAAGAAATAATTGCTTAAATTGCCATTTCCTGCGCCGCCCGATACGCGTGTGAGGGTCATATTGCCCGTCGAAGTGTTAAAGCAAGTCGGTTGCACCAAAGCAATATCTGCCGTAATGGAATCATGCGTGAAGGCGTCTAAAGAGTCAATATTTCGACAGCCGTTAATGTCCGTAACCGTTACAAAATACTTGGCACGGGTCAGACTACTTGCCGTTGCGGTTGATTGCAAATTGCTCCAACGATAGGTGTAATTACCCGAACCGCCCGAAGCAATGACGCGCCCTTCGCCCGTATTTTGGCCAAAACAAGCCAAACGCGTTTGCGTAGTTGTGGAACTGACTGCCGTCAAAGGCTCTGCAATCGTTACGTTTGCCGTGTCCGTACAGCCGTTTGCATCAGTAACGGTGACGATATAATTACCCGCCGCAAGACTGTCCGCAATCAATGAATTTTGATTCAATGGGTCACTCCATTGGAACAGATAACGGTTGTTCCCAAAAATGCCCGTGCCGCCAAATACTGAGGGGATCGCTGTCCCGTTTTGTTCACCACGACATTTGACATTGGTGTATTGTGTAATATTGGCTACCAATTTAGTCGGCTCGCCAAGCGTTGTATCTTTCACAATTTGGCAGTTGCTACGGTCGGTAATTGTCACGCGGTAGCTGCCTGTCCTTAGATTTTTGGCTGTATCACTCGTCTGAACGGGCGTTGTGTTCCAACGGAAGCCGTAGCCACCCGCGCCGCCACTCACTTTTGCGGATAAACCACCCGTCGCATCACCTTGACATTTTACTTTTATTTCGTCAAAATAATCAAGTACCAAAGGCGGTGCTGCCGAAACGACTAGGGGTTGCGTTTTGGAACAATTGTTAAAATCTCGAACCGTGAGGCTGTAAGTACCCGCCGCGACGCCTGTTACTGAGGGGGTCGTTGCGCCGTTAGGCGACCACGCATAGACATAATTTTTTATACCACCGCTTACCACAACCCGCATTGAACCCGACGCCGTGTTGCTGCAACTTGCAGGAATGGACGTTAACGTATCAAAACGCAAGGAATCTGGTTGCAAAATGGTGATACTTGATGTATCTGAACAGCCGAGCGCATCCGTAACGGTCAAGCGGTATGCACCTGCTCGAATATTTGCCGCCGTGCTGTCTAATTGGCCATTGCTCCAACTGTAAAAGAACGGTGATAAACCGCCCGTTGCCCTTGCCCTTGCGCGGCCTGTGGCGTCGCCAAAACATTTTGCAGAATCTTGGAATGTTGCAATAACAATTTTTGGATTAGAGGTAATTGTCGTCGAATCTTGCTTTATACAGCCGTTTTGGTCGGTCAACGTAACGAAATACGACCCGATGCCTACGTTATTAACTGTATCTCGTGTTTGACCACTTCGCCACGCATACGTATAGGATGCAGTCCCGCCCGAAGCAATCGCTCTCACCGAACCTGTTACGTTGCCAAAGCAGCGCACATCGGTTTTTGAGAGGCTCATACTGAGGGGTGTAGGTTGGAAGACATCCGCCGTTATGGACTTGCGGCAACGGTTTGAATCTTGTACTTCTATCGTGTAGCGTCCTGCTGTCAGGGTGTCAAAAGTGCCAACACTCCTACGCGACGGGCTTAAATTGAGCGAATAGGTCAGTTGTCCCTTGCCACCGCTTACCAATGAGGTCAGTTTACCCGTTCGACCACCATTACATTTTACGGAGTCGGCGATGACGCGGAAGCTGATGCTATCGGGTTGACCGAAGTGGAAGTCGAGCGTATCGGCGCAGCCTGTACCGTCAATAAAAATGGCGCGGTGTTGTCCCGCTTTGATTTTATCAACAAAAACGCCACTGCTATTTTGTCTGAATGTATCAATAATATAGGTAAAACCCGTCGAACCAGCGTCGCCCGAAGCAAATCTAAAATTGACAAGTGGGCTGGGCAAGTCGTGGCATAAAACCGAGTCTATTTCCAATCGGCGGTTCGCGCCTCGGCCAATCGTTGCAACGCAATCCAAAGCCCTTGCGGGCAACGTTTCTACTCGTGCGCCGCAACTACCGCCTAATGCCCGAACACTAAGCGTCACATCTTGATTGACCGTCAAGCCCGTAACGCGGTGATTCAACGTACCGTTTGGCGTTATCCATGCGCCGCCATTAATGCTTACTTGATAGCCTGTTGCGCCTGTAACTGCCGTCCAGGAGAACTGAACGGAGTTGAATGTGGACCCACTCACCGTCAAAGGTGGCGCGGCTAAACTGTCTCTTATGGTTATAT
This sequence comes from Saprospiraceae bacterium, assembly GCA_043720935.1. Classification (GTDB taxonomy): domain Bacteria; phylum Bacteroidota; class Bacteroidia; order Chitinophagales; family Saprospiraceae; genus JAAFJT01. Next base: position 6,105 of record JAYSRS010000652.1, on the reverse strand, counting down.
TCACCGTGTCTTTGTGGGTACAAGCCATGCTATCAACAATCGTCACGATATACTGAGTGGTCACAGCAGGTTTGGCAACGGGTGTTGGGCAGTTGAAGCACGATAAACCCGTTGGTGCAGCCCAATTGTAGGTGTAATCATTGCCACTTTTGAAGGTAATTGACCATTGATTAATCGTATCTTTTCCTATACCCTGAGCATGTGCCACAAGTAATTTCCAATTGCCGTTTACAGGTGCGCCATTGAATATATTCCACGAGGCTGCGCCGTTTTCAGGTTGATATAAACCTGTTATAGGCGCTCTTGAATCAGCAATCAATCGCGTGGCCGTCGGTGAAAAGCAAACATTGCGAAGCGGTATGGCAAAGCCGCCGCGTCGGGTTTTCATCAAAGGAATTTTGGTATTATTGGGCGCTAATAACTGCACAAAAACGTCGTCGGCAAACTGTGTGCCTATGTCGAAACAAACGGAATCTATCTGCGTCAAAGGGCTAGTAAGGGTTCTTAGAAACAAGTCTCTGACAATAATTGTCGAAGTGTCGGGCTTAATGAGTGATGCTATAACGGCATCAATTATTTTGTTGGGAAATGCCTCAAAAGTGATGGAATTATTGATGGGTCTGATAGCCGTTTTATTCAACAAAACACCTGGCTCGACAGCGCAAAAACTTGTATCTTTTACGTCGCTAAAATTAGGCGAACAAGTGCGGCAAGCAACATTTGTTGGAGGTAGTACATTGACAGTAACGGTTGTGTCAAAAACGCAACCTGCATTGTCCACAACTTCGTAAGTAAAACTTGCAACACCTGCATTTTTAGGCCGACTAACAATAGAATCACGCATGTAGTTGGTGATATTCGTATTGGGCTTCCAATAGTGGTCGGTAATGGTGCGTCGGAATGTTTCGATGGTAGGGTAAAGTGTCTTTTTAAAATCAATACCCCATTGGAAAATCCAACCGTTGTCGCCTGGCCATTGGTCATTAATAACCAACGACCATTCTCCATTTAGAGGACAGCCTAACAATCCTGTCAACGGTGCGTCGCTACCATAATTACCCGCAGGTAATGTATAAGTTGTTCCAGGACTAACTGGAAAACGACTACGAAAAGTAGGCAATGCTGCTGGCACCCAAGCGTACTCAAAACCTGTTCCAGCAGGATTTTGAAGGGGATCAGTTCTACAAGCATAGTTTAATGTGCAGTTAGTTGTTGCAGGTACACCTAGTTTGAGTATATTATTTCCACGAGTAGGGACATCATATTTGTGCAAAGTAACCTTTTGAAGGCTTGGACAAACAATTTCAATTCTTAGGTCTCGCGCCCATGAATGTTCCATTGTTGCAAAAATTTTGACTAGGTCATTGATGTCGTTAAGTGTTTGTCCTGGCCCAAAGTCAGTAAAATAAACACTTGTTTTATAGACTTTGGAAGAGTCGTCAGGAATAAAGAGCGTTTCAGAACGGACTTGTCCAATAGGAAAAGTTCCTGTATTTGGTTGAGTTGACACTTGATAACTTGTATCTAATTGTTGGCTTTGGCCGCGCAATTTGATTTCAGTTCCCGAGCATACTTGCGAGACAAGCGTACCTGTATTAAAGGTTGGCCGTGGTGAAATACGAACGCGTTGTTTGATAAAATTGATATTTTTACACCCTTTTTGGTCGGTAATGACCAATTTTACATTGTAACCACCTGCTTGCGCGAAAATGTGATCAACTTCTGGGCCACGAGCAATTGGACTGCCGTCACCGAAATTCCATTCAAAATTTGATGTAGCGTCTGATTGTTGATAGGCAATATTATTCAAATTATAGATACCTCTACCTTTGAAAGAGATACGCGAGCTAGGGCAGGCGTCTATCCAACCTGTATCAGCAGGTTCTACAACAGGAGTAGTAGCCACTATTTGCGCTTTTATCGTTTGGCAAGATGCGATACAAAACAAATGGGCAAGCCATCCGTTGCCTACAACACCATCATTGTTCGACCTAAAAGTTATGGTAATACAGCCGCTTGCATTACGGCTTGTTGTTTCAACTATGCTGTTTTGCGTGCGCGCAAAATCTGACACACACCCTAAAAGCGAGTCCGTCACCGACCGACCGTCAAAAAAGCAAAGTTCATCCCCTACGGCAATATTGAGCATATCAAACCCAATGGCCATGTGTGTTTTGGCGGTGTCATCTGAGCAAAATGTGTACGTAAAAGTTTCGTTATTACGATACTGATTGGCGGGTGCTGTCCCTGCACCACCGCTATCGAGGAAAAGACCACCGCACGTTCCCGTTGAGTCTTTCCCATTTTTCATGAGAAATGACCTTTGCCCAAAGCTGTTTGACGTGCTTAAAACGATGCTTAATAGCGACAAAATAGTGTATATCTTTTTCATATCAAAGTCCGAATAGTGGGAGAAAAGATGATTAGAGTCGAAAAATAGGGTAAAATACTGAGGGGGTATATTTTAAGCAAATCAAGCAAGGCGATAACCACCACACCCAATTTTTCTTTTTTAATTTTTAATTTTTAATTTTTAATTGAGACCGAAAGGCATTGAACGCTTCGATGAAATCACGCCCCGAATAATAAACCAAATATTGGGTTGTTCCCTCAATTCGGTAAATCGCTTCGGTGTAATAATCGCGTTTCAAATCTTGCTCTTTTTCGAGTTGCAAGATGTTGATATTGCTCAAATTGGGAATGCGGACGGTTGGAAAATCGCCTTCTGAGCCGTCTTTTGTCGGTGGTTCTTGGGCAATCATGTAGGCATTGTCCAAGTAAAAAGTCCACCTTTGAAGTGAAAATAGGTCGCTACGTAGGGATTCCTCAATGTATTCTTTACCAAAAACGGCGTACAAACGCGGGTCAATTGAGGCGGTGTTGAAAGTGGTTGTTTTTTGAGCGAATAGGAAAAGTGGAGCGACGACAAGTAGAGATGTAATTATTCTCCTCATTACTTTTTATTTAGATTTTAGTAAAAAAATGAATACGGTTGTTGGGAAAAACGGTCATTAACCGATAGTTTAAAGGACAAAGAGGCCATCAACAAAACTTTCGTTGTCTGAACCGTATCGCAAATTTAGACCGAGTTTACCAATTTTTGACGCGTCCACCGTTTTTTTTTATTTTCAAACGTCGCCGTTAACACTTTATTGGCTAATCATCTGCTTATTTTTTTTAATCTAAAAGAGTTGTTGTCTTTGTTGCACCGCATTTTTAAATTGAAACGCTTAAAACGGGCTTTTGAATGCAGGATTATTAACAAAACTTGAATCAGTCAATGTTTTGAGAAAAGCAATAATTTGGCGTTTTTGTTTGGCTGTCATAGGCTTATTGCTAGGATTCATGAACTTTATTTGAGGAATAAATGGGTCAACATTGTCCGCATAATGACCACCCGAAGCATAATGGTCAAGGACTTCTTCCAATGTTTTGAATCGTCCGTCGTGCATATAAGGCGCAGTTAATTCTATATTTCTAAGGCTCGGCGCACGGAATTTACCGTTGTCATTGAGGAGTTTTGTAAATTGCCCACGGCCTTTGTCTTTAAACATATCCAATGTTTTCGCGCTGTCTAAACCATTGTTAAAAAAATCATTAGAGCTATAAAAAGGCGATGTATGGCAATGCCCACATTGAGCATCGGGCGCACCTGCGGCATTGAAAAACATCAGATAACCATCGTATTCATCATCTGTTGGATTGGTTTCGCGGCGAAAAATTTGGTCAATTTTCGAGTCGTCACTAATCAACGTCCGTTCAAATTGAGCAATTGCTTTTATGGCCAATTCCTTCGTAATTTCTGCGGTATTTTTTATGCCAAAAGCTTTTCTGAATCGGGTAGGGTAGTCGGCATGAACTTGCAATTTAGCCACCACTTTTGTCCAACTGCTGTGCAATTCTATCGGGTCTTCGACGGGCAAAAATGCCTGTTCTTCCAGCGTTTTGACACGGCCATCCCAAAATAAGCCCGTATTGACGTAGCCAATATTGGCCAATGACATCGAATTTCTCTTTCCAGCAATGCCTTGAACGCCTTTGCTTGTCGCTTGTTTGTCCGTAAACGCCGTTTCGGGCAAATGACAAGACGCACACGACATTTGCCCGTTTGCCGACAGCATATTGTCGAAAAATAGAAAACGCCCCAACTCGACCCCCTCAGTAGTCAAGGGATTATCGGCGGGTATAATCATCTCTGGAAAAAGATTTTTGGTCTTAAATTTTAATGCATAAGGCGTTGGTGTATAAGGAATTATGGCCAAAGCATCGGCCTCCTTATCCGTGCAGCTTGGGAGAAAAAAAGCGAAAATCAAGACAACTAAAAGATATTTTTGCATAGCGATTTTTGATTTTAGTGATGACTTGGTTTCACTAACTAACGCGGATTTTACAAGGTATTTTGTTTGATACACGTTGTAAAATCCGTGCTAATTAGTGGAATCTATGGATAAAAAATAACGATTATTTCATCGTCAAAGCCGTCGAAAAATTGCCCATCATGATTTTCATTGTGGCCGCATCGCCAACTTGGTGCGACGAGTTGACGGTCGTCAAATCAATACCTTTTATTAGTTCGTTGATGCTTAACTCAAAATTGATGGTCGTTTTCACGCCGTTTGCGACGGTGTAATTTTTCGTAAATTTCAAAGGTGTAAATACTTCGTTCCCGCCCGTGTGTAGCGTGATGCCCGTTTCAAAAACGCCGTCGCCATCCTTATCTATCGAGCCTTCAAATTTGGAAAATATATAGCTTTGCCAAGCGTCCCAAAAGTTGCTGCCGTCGGTCAGCGGGTCGGGGAAAATGAAATCTTTGGGCAATTTGGCATTTTGGACTTTCGGTACGCCGATGGCAAAATTGAGCCCAGTCCAACTTTTAGGCACTAAGGCCAATTCGACATCAACACCTCCCGCAGCGGAAGCGGAGTCCGTCAAATTAGTGAATTTTAAGATTGTCGTGTTTGGTAGATTGTCGCTAACGGCGATGGGCGAACTGAACGTACCGAGGTCGTAAGCGATGAAAAATTGTAGGCGTGTAAAACGTACCTTTTTGCCGTTGTAATCATATACTTGATTGATTACCAAGGGTTTATTAGCATACATCGCCTTGAAGTTCATCGCAAAATAACTTGGCTCAACGGGTATTGGCGTTGGTGTCGGTGTTTTTTCGCAGCCAGCACTTAGCGATACAATAGCAATGGCTAGAAGAATAGGGAGTACTTTTTTCATGAATTGATGATTTTAAAATTTGAAATAAAAATAGGCCACAAAGCTACATTTTCTAATCATTTATTTCAAGGAAAACATCTTGAGCTCATTTGTAACGACTTGCGCTTCGATTAAGTTTTTACTTTTTGTTAAATCCACGTCATTTAAAAGTTGCAAGTAATTGACAATCAATTGAATAGTGATGTTGGCACCTTCCTTTGTTGGTAGGTCTTTGGTCAATTCTATTAGGTTTAAAGTCGTCATATTGATGCTCAATGTATCCCCTAAATTTGTCCCTTTTGCTATCACGAGTTTATTGAAAATATACGATTTTGTTGTGCGATGATACATCGAATCGGGTCTGATACTGAGGGGGTGTCCCGACGGCATTTTTGTTGCATCCGTTTGGTTTGCTTCGGGTGTCAAACCTAGGTTAAAACGACATTTTGTAAACGTTTTTCCGACGGCTTCAAACGTGCCGATTGCAAATTCAAAACCGTTGTTTCGGCCAATCATGGCAAAAGAATTTAAGGCTTTTATGGTGTCCACTGTACGATAAAGCAAAATACTATCCGTTGTCTTAAATACTTTATTATCAGACGTTAGTAATTGAAAATCAGAGAGATACGTCGCTGCCTGAAGAATTTTGAATTGTTGACCCAACGCATTTTTATAGACCGATGTATTCAATAAACCACTGTCTCCAACAACGTAGGCCGTTTGCACAATGAGTTTGGGAAACGTACAAGTTGTGTTGTCGTCCGTTGCGGCAGCAACGTCAAAATTGGTAGCACGAATGTCCGTGCAACCCTTTTTAGGCTCTTCACAAGCCACAATTGCTAGAAAAATGAGGGAAAAAAAGGCCATTTTTTGAAAAAAGAGACCCCTCAGTATTTTGCT
>JAYSRS010000651.1:0-2825 GCA_043720935.1 Saprospiraceae bacterium | reverse complement strand
TTGCGGTTACACCGCATAGAAAATTGTACTTTGAGTCTAATGTTACCGAGATTTTGCAGCTACGCCGCAACTTGAAAATCCCAAAGCGGAAATTGCTGAAAACTCAAAACTTTAAAATTATAAACAATTAATTATCAAGTAGTTAAATCAAAAAAATGACAGATGTTAGAAGCCGTATCGAAGCGGCATGGGACGACCGTTCCCTTTTGAAAAATGCCGACACACAAGCGGCGATTCGTGAATTGATTGAGGCATTGGACAAAGGTAAAGTCCGCGTGGCCGAGCCGACTGCCGATGGTTGGCAAGTGAATGATTGGGTCAAAAAAGGCGTGATTTTGTACTTTCCGATTCAACAAATGGAAACAATTGAGGTCGGTATTTTTGAATTCCACGATAAAATTGCGTTAAAAAAAGACTTCGCCGCGCAAGGTGTGCGCGTTGTGCCGCCTGCGGTAGCGCGTTATGGGTCGTTTTTGGAATCAGGTGTGATTATGATGCCTTCGTATGTCAATATTGGCGCACACGTTGGGTCGGGAACAATGGTGGATACTTGGGCGACGGTTGGTTCTTGCGCTCAAATTGGTAAAAATGTGCATTTGAGCGGCGGCGTAGGCATCGGCGGCGTTTTAGAGCCTGTTCAAGCCTCACCGACGATTATCGAAGACGATTGTTTTATCGGTTCGCGGTGCATCGTCGTTGAAGGCGTGCGCGTTGAAAAAGAGTCCGTTCTGGGCGCAAATGTTGTGTTAACGCAATCCACGCACATCATTGACGTTACTGGTGAAACGCCTGTGACGTATAAAGGCATCGTTCCTGCGGGTTCGGTCGTCATTCCCGGAACGTATCCGAAGCAGTTTCCTGCGGGTGAATTTCAAGTCAGTTGCGCTTTGATTATCGGCAAACGGACGCCGAGTACGGATAAAAAAGTGTCGCTTAACAATGCTTTGCGCGATTTTGGTGTAGCCGTTTAATGTAGCTACCCCCTCAGTATAAGGCATAAAAAAGCCACTTTTTGCTTGATTTTAAGCAAAAAGTGGCTTTTTTATGCCTTATACTGAGGGGATAGATGTGCTGTTAATCCTTATAAAACAACCATTTACCCAACTCCTTGAACGTTACTTTTTTACCATACATTAAAATTCCAACGCGGTAAATCCGACCTGCCAAAGCGACCAAACCAATCACCGTTGCGACCAATAAAGTGATGGACAAAGCAACTTGCCAAGCGGGTGGTCCAAACGGCAATCGGGCGGGCATGACAATCGGTGAAAACAACGGAAAAATGCTCGACCAAACAGCCAAACTGCTCTCGGGCGCGCGGACGGCGGTAATCATGATATAAATCGCCAAAATAATCGGAATCATAATTGGAAAGGCCAGCGATTGCGCTTCGCCTTGGTCATCGCCTACTGCCGACCCTATCGCGGCGTATAAAGCGGCGTACATGAAATAACCCAACAAGAAATATACAAAGAATAGTGGGAGAATCAGTCCCCAATTTTGATTTTGAAATTCGGCCAAAAAAGTCGCGCTTTCACCCGAAGCTTGTACGTCTTTCATCGTTTCCATTCCTGCACCCGCACCACCTTGTGCCATTTGCATTTGCGGATTCGCCGCCATTTGTTGTGCCGCATCTTGTCCCATCATCGCGCCGATACCCGTCGTAATCAAGGCGGTGAGGGCCACCCAAATAATGATTTGCGTAAATCCGACTGCGCCAACGCCAATTATTTTGCCCATCATCAACTGAAACGGACGCACCGACGAAATCATGACTTCAACAATACGGCTCGTTTTTTCCTCCATTACAGAACGAAAAATCATCATGCCATAAATTAAAACGACCAAATACATCACGAAACCCATTGCAATGCCCATCAGCATGCCCACTTTACCCGACATTGAGGACGCGTTTTTAGTGCCAATAATTGGGTCAGGATCGATTTCGATGCGCGTTTTGAGGGCCGCAATTTTAGACGTGTCCAATTGGAGCGCGTTGATTTTGTACTTTTTGATAGACTCAGATACCTTGTCTTCAATGTCATTGCTCATGCCTTCGCCGAGTTTTTCGTCGGAATAATACTTGAGTGTAAACTTTTTGGCCATCGCATCCGTGACGCGAGGAATGACCAAAACACCGTCATATTTTTTGGCTACAACCTGCATTTTCAAGTCTTCAAGCGGCTCTTTAACAAGCGTGAAATGAATGTTAGCTTGATTTTCAGGGGCCTGTGTTAAAATGCCACTTTCGTCTCGAATGACAATATTTTGAAAATTGTCGTCTTTATACGTGGCCAATTTGATGTTCATAAAAATCAACGCGCCGATACCAAGCGGCGTCAAAATTGTGCCGAGAATAAACGATTTTTTGGCAACCCGTGATAGGTATTCGCGCTTAATTATAAGCCATAACTTATTCATTGTCTTTAAGTTTTAATTGTATCACGGACTTTAGTCCGAGAATATTTAATTAATTCACGGACCAAAGTCCGTGGTACTATTACTCTGTTTCGCCCACTTGACGAATAAAAATTTCGTTCAAAGTTGGTAGAATTTCGTTGAAAGCCGTCACACGTGTACCCGAGTCGAGTAAGTGCCGTAGGAGGACGTTTGAGTCCGTTCCATCGTTCAATTTTAGGGTTAAATACTGAGGGGTCTTCTCGACGAACGAAATTGAATCATTCATGTCGGGCAACGCGCCTTCGTAGTCAATGCGAAAAATATTTTCTTTGAAATTCTGTTTAATTTCTTTGACCGTACCAAAAAGTACATTTTTTCCTTTGTTTATTAAGACGATTTTGTCGCAAATTTCTTCGACTTGTTCC
>JAYSRS010000650.1:0-8054 GCA_043720935.1 Saprospiraceae bacterium | reverse complement strand
TCTTTAAAAGGCATTTTAACGCATATTTATGCAAAAATCGCAGCTTCGCTAATGTTTTTACTAATTTCTAACTCTTAATTCGCATAGTATTACATATTGATCAAGTTGTAGAAATATCGGAGTTAGTGGCAGTATTAGCAGAAACAGCAGCGCGTAGGCCAAATGTTAACGAGATGATTTTGATTATAGATGGAAAAATATTTGAATTGTCAAGAACACAAATGGTAAATCGAGAATGGCATAAATAAAAAATGCGGCGCATCCTAAGACACAACCGCATTTTGAGGCACCCATCCTCGAACGGGCAATACAAAGGTAAGCCTATTTTCTAAATTACCAAAAATAAAGTTATCAAAATTAGCTATTAGTCTTCTTCGCAAAGAATTTTATCGCTAAAAACACTATTTTTTCAAAAAACAGACAGCAATGGACATCACCAAATCAAAAAACGGCGTCACCGCACGCCTGTACAAAGGCGACGCAATGACGTTTTTAGCCTTTGACGTTGCGGACAATTTGAAGGAAAATCTCGCAGGTTTCACCATTCAATACAGCTACAAAAAAAGCGATGTCCTTGAAGAGCCGTTTGCCTTCAATCGGCTGTCGTTTCCCGACGCTTTTTTCGTCAATAATCCTCAAATTCCTAGAATTGGGCGCAATTCGACCTTGTTTTCGCCGATTCAGAAATTCAATTGGGTGCATGTGCCGAATACGAATATCAATACGGGTGAGCCAATTTTTGGCAAATACACCTATAAAATCACGCCGCGCTATATCGTAAATGGTCTGTTGCAGCCGCTTGATATTAAATTGACCGTCAATGTCAAAATTGATGTAAGTCCTTATAACTTGAACAACGTTGAGCTTGGATTTACGCGTGGTTTCGTCTCGTCTGTTGCGTATGCGAAGCGATTTAACGTCGAAAACAACAGCGTTCGACCGCCGAAAACGGAAGATGCGTTGCTGTTTGATGTTAAAAAAATAGCAGATGTGGCGAAGCGATTTAACGACGAAACGAAGCGTGTTGAGGATGTTCCCTACACTTTTGAGGAGCAACACAAGTGGCTAGGTTGGCAAGCACGGCAGCGCGTAATGGATTTTTTGGATGAAGCACTCGCCGATAAGTCATTGACTGTCAAGGCTTTTTGTTATGATTTGGATGAGCCAGAAATCTGTAAACGCTTTTTAGAATTGGCCAAGCAAAAACGACTGATGATGGTTTTGGATGACAGTTCGACGCATAATCGGCCTACGGATTACGAAACCGAATTTGAAACAGCTTTCAATGCAGTTGCGCCGCCAAATACGCTGTTTCGCGGTAAATATCAAGCATTGGCGCATTCAAAAGTGTTTATTCATCTGAAACACAACAAAGCCGTAAAAGTCCTAACGGGTTCTACTAATTTCTCTACCAACGGTTTATATATTAACTCTAACCATGTTTTGATATTCAGTCAACCCAAAGTAGCGCAACTGTATGCCGATGTTTTCGACGCGTCGTTTGGTGAAACGAGCATGAGTAATTTTAAGAAAACGGCTTTTGCGACATCCGATTTTGCCTTCGACGAAGCCAAAACGCCTAAAATGACCATCACGTTTGCCCCGCATCCGAAGGACGATACGCAACGGATTTTTGACCGCATCAACGCACGTATTATGCAAGAAGGTAATACCGACGTACTGTTTGCGATTATGAGCGACAAGAGTAAAAGCAGTATTTTGGACGCCGTCAAAACGCAGATTAGAAAGACAGATGTGTTCACTTATGGCATCACGGATACGATTGGAAAGAAGGATGCAGATTTCGGCATTTTTTTGTATAAACCACAGTCAATCAATGGCATACGCGTGGCCGCAAAAGGTATTTCAAACACGTTGCCGCCGCCTTTCGGTACGGTTGCGAAGATTGACGGCTATGCGATTCACCATAAATTTGTCGTTGTCAATTTCAAAGGCAACGCCCCTGTTGTGTATTGTGGCAGCAGCAATTTGGCTTTTGGGCCAGAGCAAAAGAACGGTGATAATTTGTTAGAAATTCACGACAAAGACATCGTGACGGCCTTTGCGATTGAAGCCTTGCGGTTAGTGGATCATTTTCATTGGCGGAATAAAGAACTTGATGCCACAAAACCCTTGCATTTAGACGATTTGTCTATCCAAAATAAGGCTTGGTACAAGGCATGGTATGACCCGAAGGATTTGAAAAACCAACAAAGGTTGTTGTATATTCGGAAATAGGGAGACTTTACTTTTTAGGTAGCTACCTTCCAAATTGCTACGCAAAAAGAAAAGTCTCGAAATAGGCTTCTCAGTACAAAAGATATTTTGGGCGTTTTTTGCATAAAATCTTAGTAAGATTCCTTCAATCTTACTAAGATTTGGTTCTCCGCAGTTCAATCTTAGCAAGCCTTGAAGGAGGCTTACTAAGATTAGCGACAATCACATTGCTGTTAAGCCGCCATCTACTGCAATCGCCTGTCCGTTGACGAAAGATGCTTGTTCGGAGCATAAAAACATAACCACATCTCTAATTTCGTTCGTCGTTCCGAGGCGTTGCATCGGGTTTGCCATGACGAGACGTTGCCCATGTTCGGGTTCTTGCATAATCGAATTTTGAACCATCGGCGTGTCCGCAAACGACGGACAAACGGCATTGACGCGGATATTTTTCCTAACATATTCAATTGCCGCCGTCTTCGTAATACCAATAACAGCGTGCTTACTTGCCGCATAAGCCACATTGCCCGGGACTGCCCCAAGCCCCGCTTTCGACGCAATATTGACCACAACACCACCTTTACGTGCCAAAAGATGCGGCAATTCGTATTTCATGCAGAGCCAAACGCCTTTTGCATTGATGTCCATGATGGCATCCCAAGTCGCTTCTTCAAACTCATGCGTCCGTGTCCGCATGGCATTCCCTGCGATACCCGCGTTATTGATGCAAATATCCAAACCGCCAAAAGCTGCTGTGCCTTGTTCGACCATCGCGGCCACGTCTTCGGCTTTGCTGACATCGCATTTTGTAAAAAAAACGGCAGTCCCCGTTGAACGTATCTGTTCAGCGACGGCCTCTCCGTCTTTCACATTAACGTCTGATAAAATAAGTGACGCTCCTTGACGGGCAAATTCTTCGGCCAAAGCCTTTCCAAAACCCGTTGCCGAGCCTGTTATAAGCACAATTTTTCCTTGAAATGACATAAAAAATGATGAATTATGGTAATGATTTAATTGTATCACGGACTTTAGTCCGTGAATTTTTAAAGCTGTTTAGACATTCACGGACTGAAGTCCGTGATACAGATACGATGCGGCAAACATAGCCGAAAAAAATGGGTTAGGAATTGAAAATAAAAGTTGTTAGAAAATTTGTGTCGAGAACATAGAGAACTTTTAATTTGTTTTAACTAAAAAGTTGATAATCAAAGTATTATAGATTTGATGACTTTTAAAAGCTGTCAAGTTTGAACGCACTGCAAAACTTTCAACGCCCCACAAATTTTTAATTTTTAATTCAAAAAAACCGCCCCCTCAGTATCTTCGCCGCAAAAGATATAAAAATGACAGTTTTCAAGAAAAACAACCTTAATATTGGCATCGGCTTGGGAATGATGTTGCCAATTGTCTTATTTGGCGGCCTCTACGGTTGCCTTCAAATCGGTTTGCCGCTCAAAATTAGGACAATTGCACTGATTGCGATTTGTGCGAATGCGGTTGCGATTCATTTGTTCCGAAAAAATCGGGCGGGTGAGTCTGTGCGTGGGGAAACGTTGGCCACTTTCGGCTTGGCGGCTTTGTGGATTTTTAACTTTTATCAAGAAATTAGCGCAGAATGGTAAGTGAGTGATAAGTGAGAAGTGAATAGTGATAAGTGGGGGTGCGTCATACCCAACTTATCACTATTCACTTCCCACTTATCACTTATTACTTCCCACTTTTCACTTAAAAAGTCATGGACGATATACAATTTTTTCAATCTTTGTTTCATTTCAACGAGCCTGAAATCAACGAGCATTTTTATGCCGAACAGTTGCCCTTACGACAATGGGAAAAACTACTTGCTAACGGGTGGCGACACAATGGGCAGATGGTTTATCGAACAAGCCGCGACTATGATGAGGAACGTGCGATAATGATTCACGTCTTGCCCTTGCGGTATCGGCTCAAAAATTTTGATATGTCGAAAAGTCAACGCAAAATTTGGCGACAAAATCAAGATTTGACCTTCCGAATCATACCCCTCAGTATAACGGATGAAATTCATGCCTTGGTCAATCAACATACAAAACGCTTCAAACACCGCGTCCCAACTTCAATTTATGAGTTCGTTTCAGAAGTGCCGATGAGTCCGTTTATGAGTTTTCAAATGGAGATTCGGAAAGCCGATAAACTCATTGCTGCTACGTTTATTGACCTTACAAGGCATTCATTATCAAGCACTTACGCGGCTTTTGATTTAGATGAATCGAAACGGAGCTTAGGCGTTTTTACGATGCTATTAGAAATTGAATTGGCCATTCAAATGAAAAAAGCCTATCATTATCCTGGCTATGCCTATCAAGAAGCGTCTTCGATGGACTATAAAAAGCGGTTCAAAGGCGTTGAGTATTTTGATTGGTGGAACGATTGGTGGCTGCCGCTAATTTAAAAAAAATGAAATGTGAACGCTAATATCAACGAATATTTTGACCGTGACGAAATGCCGCTTCCCGATTGGGACAAACTCCTCGAAGCGGGGTGGGACAGAATCAACGGCCATTTTTTTCACCGCCGATTCGACCAATATATGTTGCCTTTTTTGGGCAGCGACATCAAGGTGACGACGCAACTCATGCCTTTGCGGTATCGCTTATTTGGACATTTTGAATTTTCAAAAAGCCAACGCATTGTGCAGCGAAAAAACCAAGATTTACGCCTCGTTTTTCGGCCTACGCAGATTGACGATGAGAAATTGAGCCTTTTTGACCGTTGGTACGCTGTCCGTTTTAAGCGTCAAGCGAGCATTTCTATTTGGTTTTCGGAGCTTAACAAGCCTTTTCCGACTTATGAGGTGTCGATGTATCACCTCGATAAACTTGTGGCGTGCAGCTTTTTTGATGTAACGCCCAAGGCGCAATACAGCACTTTGGCGATGTACGAACCCGAAGAAATGAAGCGGAGTCTAGGCACTTTTACGCTGATGTCGGAGATTGAATATGCCAGACGGTTTGCCAAAATGTACCATTATCCAGGCCACGCATATTACGAAACTTCTATGTACGAATACAAAAAAAAGTTCCCAAATACTGAGGGGTATGATTGGGACACGCAACGGTGGCGAACGCTTAAAAAATGATTGACAGATTTTATCGGCGCATGACGCTGCAAAGTATATACACCCAAACGTGGGAAAGTTTGCTCGAAGAAGGCCACGACCGTCTCGGGCCGCTCATTCGGCGGACGCAATTTGCCTTCGACCCTGTAATTGGCCACGCGCAACGTATGCCTTTGCGGTATAATTTGTTGGCAAGTTATGCAGCGTTTGAATTTTCAAAAAGTCAGCGAAAATTGTTGCGCCGCAATGCTGATTTGCAATATAAACTCGTTGTGGCGACCCAATCTGATGAAAAACAAGCCCTTTTTGAGCGTTGGTATTTGGATAGATTTGGTCAAGCGGAGGCGTTAAGTATTTGGTTTAAAGAAGATTTGCCGATTCGGAGTTACGATTTATTGGTCTATAAACAAGGTAAACTCATTGCTTGTTCTAATTTTGATATTACAGAAAATACGCAATACAGTAGCATTGCTTTTTATGACCCCGACGAAAAACAATTAAATTTAGGAACTTGGACAATGCTAAAAGAACTTGAATTTGGTGTGAGAAACCGCAAATTGTACCATTATCCAGGCTATGCTTACGGCGAAGCGTCGCGTTTTGATTACAAAAAAAACTTTGCGAATACGGAGTTTTTTGATTGGTATTCGGCGTCGTGGCGGCGGTTTTCGGACTTCGATTTATTGCACCGCGAAGAATGGGAAATGGGTAGCAACGCGTATTTTTGGAACAATATGCAACAACAATTTCAATTGTAATTTAACTATGAAATACTACATTATTGCTGGCGAAGCATCGGGCGATTTGCACGGCTCAAATTTGATAAAAGCCTTACAAGTGCATGACAGTCAAGCAGTTATATGTGCTTGGGGTGGCGATATGATGGCCGAAACAGGTGCAGAAATGCGGAAACATTACCGCGATTTGGCCTTTATGGGTTTCCTTGAAGTGGTCAAAAACTTGCGGACAATTCTCAACAATATGGCCTTTTGCAAACGCGATATTTTGGAATTTCAGCCCGACGCCGTGATTTTTATTGATTACCCTGGCTTCAATCTACGCATTGCAAAATGGCTCTATCAATACCAACTTAAAAACGCATTTAAAACCAAACTTTTCTATTATATCTCTCCGCAAATTTGGGCGTGGCACACGTCCCGCGTTCATGGAATTAAAAAAATCATGGATAAGGTGTTTTGCATCTTACCGTTTGAAAAAGATTTCTATAAAAAATACAATTACGACGTGGATTACATCGGGCATCCGTTGTTAGATGTGGTTAAAAAGGCAAAAAGTGAGCAAAATAGCTTTAAAAAGCAGGAAAATACTGAGGGGGGGCCTAGTGATAGTGACGAGGTGACTTTGAGTCACCCCGTCACTTGCGGTTTAGAATTAAATTCTCAAAACAGTAAGCCCGTGATTGCCCTTTTGGCTGGTAGTCGGCGTCAAGAAATTGAAGCGATGTTGCCGACAATGTTGAAAGTTGTGCCGTACTTCCCTGATTATCAATTTGTTATCGCTGCCCCTTCTGCACAAGATTTGTCTTATTTCGACCAATTTATAAAACAGGAAGCACTGGTTATTGATGCAAATAAAACGGTTGTTGAAAACGGACAAGCGGTTATTGATAGTCCGCAAACGGTTAATAACTCTATAAAAATTGTTCAAAATAAAACCTACGATGTCTTAAAAATAGCCACGGCTGCCCTCGTTAAATCGGGTACTTCGACCTTGGAAACGGCGTTGTTTGGCGTTCCGCAAGTTGTATGTTATAAAGGCTCGGCGGTGTCTTTTGCGATTGCGAAGCGGGTGGTGAACATCAAATACATTTCTTTGGTCAATCTGATTATGGACAAAGAAATCGTCAAAGAGTTGATTCAAGACGATTTTACGGTTGAAAATTTAGTGTTAGAATTAAAAAAAGTGATAGAAAATCAAGCAATTATCAAAAAAGAGTACGATATACTGAGGGGTGTCTTGGGCAACGAAGGGGCGAGTGAACGGGCGGCGGCGTTGATGATTAAGTATTTGAAAACGTGAAAGTAGTGTGTTTTATGTCCTTTTGATGATGCTAATGTTGTATGTGAAAATAAAAAATAAGATTTCGGGTTTGGAAGTTTGAAAAGAGGTGTTTAGTTTTGTGCATTCAAAAATCAAAAGACTTTAAATGCTATGGCAGAACAAGAAAAAATGAGGCATGAATTTGCCCTCAAAACGTACTATCAGCAGATTCATCTGACCGTTATTTATGAACAAAACTTTTTACACAATTTAGGTAGTCAAAGGGCTTTATTGATTTACAGGGATAGTATTCTTGATGAAATCAATGAAAGACGTCGTATTCTTGGATATATTTAAAAAAATAAAATAAAATGAAAGTACAAGAATTTGAAGTATTGTATAAGGAATACTGCTCATTGGAAACTGAAGCTATGCAGTATGCTTGGTTGAAAGATTTTACACTAAGCCTTCCACTCCATGATTTATTGGCGTGGAATAATTTTGTGGGCAAAAAATGGGATAAAGCCATTGACGTTACCTTAAAAAACGGCTTAACCGAAGACGATAAGCTCTGGTTTAAAGAACAATTTGCCAAATTTGACGCTTTGGAAGCAATAATACGACCTAATGCCGAACAACGTAAAGCGGCTTAACACCCCCTCAGTATCGGGCATAAAAAACGGCTAACTCCTTGATTATTAAGGGTTTAGCCGTTTTTTATGGGGTGATACTGAGGGGG
>JAYSRS010000649.1:0-24634 GCA_043720935.1 Saprospiraceae bacterium | reverse complement strand
CAATCGCCGCTTTCAAACCGCATTCTTTGGCCAATTTTATGAGCAAAGGCAACGTCTCGTCGGTCAATATATTTTTAGAATAATCAACCAAAATATCTTCAAAACGCGTAGAAAATGCGTTAAAACGGTTCGGATTCTCCACAAAAAGCGTGGTCATTTGCACGTCTTTTGTTGCTTTATAGTGCTTGGTAAGTTTGCGCCACGACTTAGTTGTCGTCGGATTTACTTTTGGAAACATTAGTTTTATAATTAAAAATTAAGAATTAAGAATTAAGAATTAAGGCCGCACGTTCGGGAAACTTTTGAAGTTTCCCGAACGTCGAACAGTGAAAATTTAGGGCAAAAGTAGAAAAAAAAGTGTTTTACACAAAGAAAAGCGGCCCCCTCAGTATAAACGTCAAACCGCCTTGCAAATTCCATTTTGCAAGGCGGTTTGACGTTTAACGCTAAAAAAAAGTTTAACTATAAGTTTCGTAAAATAACCTAACCACTAAATCTTTATCAGGATTTTGAACGTGTACAAGGAGAGAGGCTAATATTTCCATGTCTTTATTGATAAAATCAACATCGTACTTTTCAATTAACGTTTTTCTACTTTTATTAAACCAACCATCAAATTTACGCCGACGTCCGCGTTGCCTTTTGTCGAGATTGTCGCAGACATAAATGAGACTGTTCTTGTTATTTTCAAAGAATGTACTCAGAATTTCCACAATTGTCACCTCAACACGCTCGTCGTAGGGGTTTCCGATGACATCAACGGCACTTAAAACGCGTATGTTAAACTCAAAAACGGGAATATGCGGTGGCAAATAAAGAAAATAGTGGATGCCTTCCGTGAACTCAACGCTGTAAGCGACTAAATTATCGGTTTCAAAATAGTGCTTACCCGCACGATAAGTAACGCTATACGGCTGCAGGATACTCATATTGTTTATTGATGCCTTTTTCTAATAGCTGTTTATTAAGTTCCTCAAAAGTGATTTCGCCAAACCAAAATTTCTCTCTCAATTGCTTATGGTACAACATTTTGAGTAATCCTTGCGCCGTCTGGCTGTTAGGATCAATTGTACGTGACTTTCTTTCTTCAATTATTTCTTCCATTTTCTTTATTTTTGACAAAGTTAGGCTTATTTTTAAATTAGACAAGGGTTTAATGAAAAAAACAGACCCCTCAGTATAAACGTCAAACCGCCTTGCAAAATGGGATTTGCAAGGCGGTTTGATGTTTAGACAACTATGAAAGTAAGCTTTTATATCGAAATTTCCCATTTACAAATATCGCGTAATTTCAATCTTATGCCTATGTCATTTTTTCGAGGTGGCACATCAAGTACAATTGAGTGTGACCTATTTTTAAAATGTTCTGTTAAGGTAGGGTCATGTTTCACAAAAAGCGGAAAAGGTGCATTTCGGACTTCGCCTACATTAAAATACACAATTCCGTTATCTTCTGGAACTCTCGCCCTATTTTGCAACTCAATTGCAGAAGAATATTTATGCCAATCAGTGGACATTTGCGTGCTTCCTTGCGGTTGTGGGTCGAAAGCTATTAATTTTATTTTTTTAGTACGTCCGTTTCTTCCCTATCAATCTTCGTCTTATGAATTCTATAAAAAAGGTTATCCTCGTTTGGAATAGCTTCAATTGGATATTGTTCTATTGTTTCAAAACTTGTTTCCATAATTAAAAATGAAGGGCTATTGGTAATAAAAAACGGTTGAAATGATTAAGCTTAAATACACCTTCGGTCGTTTGGTTGCTATAATTATCTGCATAAAACATAGCATCTTCTCCATTCTTATCCACATTGACAACTAACCTATATTTTGCCGTTTCCCAAATAATATCTATGCTACCTTTCGGCCCTTGATATATCTTGGGTCTATCAATTTTTACATTGAAATCTTCAAAAAGTGCCTTTGCATATTTTAATATAAACCTAATAGAAACAGCCCACGAAAGTTCTTCATACCCTTCGCTCCCTTCATCATCCCAATCATCTTTCAAATCAAGAATGTATTTTGATTTCTCAATCGTTTCTAACAAATACAACAAGTCATTAGGTATTTCTCCAAGAGAACTACCATTAAATACATAATTTGTAGTCAACTGTGCTACTTTCGGCTTCAAAAAAGGTTTCTTTGAAAGAGCGTAAGGTGCGTGTTGTATATTTAATTCTGACATTTTATTTTACTTTTTCTACCTGATTAATTAAGAAAATAGAATATAAGAGTACATCGTTATTTCCTATTTTTTGACAAAGTTAGGCATATTTTCGAAATAGACAAGGGTTTGGGTGAAAAAACAGACCCCTCAGTATAAACGGCAAACCGCCTTGCAAAATGGGATTGCAAGGCGGTTTGATGACTAATAATGTTCTTTCATCGCATAAATTATGATAAAATCGTCATTTACTTCATAAACCAAACGGTCTTCATCTGTAATTCGCCTCGACCAACAACCTTTTAAGTTGCCTTTTAATGGCTCGGGCTTGCCTAAGCCCACAAAGGGTGTCCGACGACATTCATCTATAATCCGCATAATACGGCGCATCAATTTAGGATTTTCGGCCAACCAATCATTCATATCACTAATGGCTTGGTCGCGTAATATGAGTTCTCTCATTGGCTCGTGATTTTATAATCATCTAAGTCAACCGCTTCTTTTTTAAGTAAAAGGCTTACCATTTCGTTGAATTCATCGCCTTTAAAGTGATACGAAGTCGTTGACTCTTTTGAAGCCAATACTTTTGCTTCAAACTCGACGTCTGTTAATTGACGTTTAGGCGTCGCTTTTTTATTGACAAATTTAATCAACTGCAATTTTTCCAAACTGTTCAGTAAATCGAGTGCATTGCTATTGACAACTTCAATTGTTAGTTCCATTTTCTTTATTTTTTGACAAAGTTAGGCTTATTTTTAAAATAGACAAGAGTTTGGGTGAAAAAACAGCCCCCTCAGTATTAAAGGACAAAAATCCTTAAAAACGCACGTTTTTAAGGATTTTTGCTTTTATTTATTTGTTTTTTAAAAAAGACTTCTATATTTGCTATCAAAAAATGGAATGGCAAGAGATAAATTTCACAACGAAGTAAAATCAGCCTTAGAAAAACATCATGGATAAATTAAAATCGAAAGTAAAAAAATACGAAAGCTTTGTCCTCAATATCTTAGGTGAATATACTAAAATACGCTATTCAAATCTTGATGCGCAAAATATGCTGATAGCTGATATTAATAATCATCATTATCAAGTCGTAACGATGGGTTGGGACGGTAAAACGCACGTTCATGATTGCCCAATTCACATAGACATTATTGATGGTAAAATTTGGATCCAACAGAATATGACCGAAATTGACCTCGATGATGAATTAATAGAACTAGGTGTGCCTAAATCAGATATTGTCTTAGGTTTTCTATCGCCTAAAATGCGGGAATATACAGATTATGCTTTAGCGTAAGACTTTTGCACCCCCTCAGTATTTTTTGTTGATTTCTCAAAAAAGTATTTAACTTTGCTAAAAATTCAATCAATGAAAGTAGATATTCCAATGCCAACGCCTCAACATGAGGAAGTATTAAAATTGATGTTGCGACGCGCCAATATTGACCTCGAATTAGTCCTTAGAGAAGGTATCGCTCGCTTTATCAACAATAATTTGGACGTGCTTGCGCCCAATGAAATAGAGCAATTTAAGAATGTATTGTTATTAAAACCCAAAAACTTGAAAAAAGAGAAAATATTCGAAGTGACCAAAGAATCGCGTAAGCGAGGCTTTCAACGTATTGCCGAGGATGCTGAAATGTTTGATTTAGCAGAACAAGGCATGGATGATTTTTTAACTTTAACAAGCAACTATGAAACAACGTGATATTTGGTTTGCAGACCTTTCTCCCACAAAAGGAAGTGAACAATCGGGTGTTCGACCCGTTGTCGTTATATCGGGCGACACTATGAATGACAATACGGGTTTATGCCTTGTTTGCCCCTTATCTTCAAAAATAAAAAACTACCCAGCTACAATTCTTCTATCAAAATCCATTACAAATGGTTTAACGACTGATTCAGAAGTGCTGATTTTTCAGATGCGCGTTGTTACAAAACAACGTTTTTTGACAAAAATAGGTCGAATTTCTCCAAGTCAATTAGAGGATATTGTTAAAGAGTTAAACGAAATCTTTGAGATTTGAAAAGTGGATGAATGCTTTTAGGAAAAGAGCCACCTCAGTATAAACGTCAAACCGCGTTGCAAAACCCATTTTGCAACGCGGTTTGGTTTGTTTATTTAACCTCAATCACTCGCACCGTCTCATTATTCCTTCCCAAAACAAACGTTTTCCCTTTATTATTTTTAATTGAAATCGGCAACATACGCCGCACTTCGCCTTTTATTTGTACGCCACCAACGTTTTGTGCATCAAATTGTCCATTGCCTTTATTGATTAATACTTTACCAAAATCGGCATCATAACGGCCTAATTGCACGTTGTTGCCATAAAAATTGCCGTACAGTAATACATCGGGCAAATTGTCTTTATTCACATCCATTATTTGCGCGGTTTTATAAGGCGTTAATTGTGCTAAATCAGGTAAAGAAACGGTTTCAAATTGTAAATTACCTTTGTTAATTAAAATAGCATTGTCAAAATAATTAGCGGTGTATAATTTAGATGCTTTTAATTTCGCTTCGCCAAATATTTGGGGCAATGTTGCTTTTGCAAAGTCTGTTGCGTACAAAAATTTCTTTTTTAATAACGGAATACGTTTTTGTAAATCCGCTAAATCAGCAAAAGGGACTTCGCGGCCTTGCATATAAAAACTAACGATTTGCTCTTTTTTTCCATTGTCGTCAAAGTCGTTGTAATATAGTCTAATTGGTTCATTTTCAGTCGGTTGCAAGCGTGAATTTTGTCCGCAATTGCCCGCAATAAAATCTAAATCACCATCGCCGTCGGCGTCAAAAGGCGTTACAAAATTCCACCAACCATGTTTATCCGTTAATGTTATTTTTTTAAAACCATTGCCTTCTTTAATAAACGCATAAATACCTTCCCACTCTAACGCCACAACTAAATCAGCTTTTCTATCATTGTTTATATCAATCCAACAACTGTTTTTAACTAGGCCAATTGTTGCTAATTCCTTATTCCAATTGTTAGTTACATCTGTAAAATGTCCTTTTCCATCATTTTGTAATAAATAAGAACGCGGTGTTTCGCCATAATTCCAAGATTGCATTCGTCCGCCCATAAATAAATCAATAAATCCATCATTATTAAAATCATTAGCTGTTAATGTACTTGTAACGGCGTAAATGCCTTTAAAAGCATCGGCTAAAACGCTTAAATTACCTTTTCCATCATTCACATAAACACGCGATAATTCATGCACATCATTACCAAAAAACTCATTACCGCCCGTTCCAACAATTAAATCATTGTCTTTATCATTGTCCACGTCAATAATTAAGGCCTCAACGTCTTCAAAAGTGCTGTCTGCATCCAATGCAGGGCATTTTAATTTAGTAAATGTACCATTACTGTTTTGTGTAAAAATACCCGCTTTTTCCCATTTGGCATTACCAATAAATACATCCTCTAAACCATCATTGTTTAAATCACCTACTGCTAATGCGGGGCCTTCGGTTGACGTTAAATGCGGCACTAAGGGTTCTCTATCAAATTCCATTAAAGCACTTTCTGTATGCTTAAAATTGAGCTTTGTAGCGTCCGTAATGTCATTTATACTGAGGGACCCTATTTTTTTATTTTTAATTAATTGATAATTGTATTTAGGCAAACCTTTTTTGTAATTAATTACATTGGCTTGATTAAAATTTAATTCATTTTTATTTAATTTTTGAAAAGAATTATCTGGCCAAATTAATAACAAACTATCAATTGTTTCGGGATTGCCCACACCCGCATACAAGGGCGTTTCCATGCTTGATTGAAAGCCGTGCGTCGGGTTTTTATTAAACGTCAACGTTTTATCTTGTTTAAAAACAATTAATTTCGCGCCAATCGCATTTTTATTTTTTTCCGAACCATTTAATTTTAACGTTAATAATTGATTGTCTTTATTTTTAACGGCAATATTTTCATAAATAAATGCTTTGTCATTAACGTTTGTCGTAACAATATCTAAATCACCATCATTGTCAAAATCTGCATACGCCGAACCGTTAGAGTAAGACTTTTTATTGTTTAAAATTAAAGGCTCTTGCGATTGAAATTTTATATTACCCGTATTTTTAAATAATTTATTGTACAATTTAGTTTCGGGCATTTTTCTAACCGCATCTAAATCCGCTTCCGTTAATTTATCTTCTCTAATTTTTTGCTGAAATGCCTCATCCGAAGCGAATTTAATGTAATCAATGTCATTCATACGTTTTGGAATACCATTACTGACAAAAATATCTTTATTTCCGTCATTATCAAAGTCCATAAACAACGTTGCCCACGACCAATCCGTATCAAAAACCTTTGAATACATTGCTGTTTCGCTAAATGTGCCATTGCCGTTGTTAATTTGCAACGCATTGCGCGAATATTGATGGTTATAACCGTAATTCAACTTATAATTAAACAATGCAAAGGCATCTTCACCTTCCGACGCCTTTAAAATAAACGGGTCGTAAGGCTGCATATCCAAGCTCATAATGTCGTCAAAACCATCATTATTCAAATCTCCTGCATCAACACCCATTGAATAACGGCTTGTGTGCATGATATAACTGTCAATTTCCTCTTTAAAAGTGCCATTTTTTTGATTAATGTATAAATAATCATTTTCGTGAAAATCATTACCAACATAAATATCAGGATAGCCATCTAAATTAATATCGCTAATAACAACGCCTAAACCATAACTAACAATGCTGCTATTAATGCCAACTGTTTTAGTGATTTCGACGTAGCCCCCCTTGCGTCCCCCCGAAGGAGGAATCATGTCATTTCTAAAAAAACGGTCGCCCGAAAGCGGGTGAAAAGTACCTGCGAATTGCGCGCGCGGTGCAAAAGTACCATTGTGATTTAAGGTATGATTTAAGACAAATAAATCCAAATCGCCGTCTAAATCATAATCAAAAAAGGCCGTTTGCGTGCCATAACGCGTGAGATTCAAGCCATAAGCCGCCGCTTTTTCTTCATAAATAGGTATTCCTTGTGCATTAATTTCTTTACACACCCACAATTTATCCGTTCCCTGCAAGCCCAATAAATTTGTTACATGACTGACATAAATATCCAATAAACCATCTTGATTAATATCAACAACGGCGACACCATTTGACCAATTTTGGGGACTATGGACAATCCCCGCTTTATCCGTTATGTCTTCAAATTTTAATTGTCCTTTATTCAGATACAATTTATCAGCCACTTGATTGCCCGAAAAATAAATATCCATTAAGCCATCATTGTTAAAATCACCAACACCGACACCACTGCCATTGAAAAAATACATGTATTTAAACAAATTCATGTCGGGCGACATTGTTAAATCATTGGAAAAATTAATTCCTGATTCGTTGGCTTCCAATATTTTAAACACGGGCGTGCCTTGTGCTTGCGCTGTCGCGTCCGTCGTCTTTTTACAAGCAACATTGATAAGAATCAAAAATAAAATGCTTGCTTTTATTGCTTTTTGCATTGTTGCGTTTGTTAATTTTATGTTTAACATATAAGCATCTAGGACACATAGTTTTTTGTTTTTACTGTTAAACTATATGCTCGTTGTATTGAATATTTTATCTAAAATAGTGATTTTTAGGCTTTTGTACTGAGGGGGGTCACTTTGAACATAAAGATTAAAACAAAGCCATTTCTCGACATAAGAAATGGCTTTGTTTTAATGCGGCTATTTCAAAACTACATAAGTGTTGTATGAATAATCTCTTTAATACGCCGCAAAATCATGATGATTTGTTGGGCAGCAATAGGGTCTGATGAATCAAAAGAACGGCTAATGACGTATTCTTTATCTTGCAAAATAGCAAAAAACCAAAAACGGCCTTGCACGTAACAGCCGTACATAGGCTTTCCGTTGTTATTTTTAGCTTGGCTAATCAACATACCTCCTAACATCTGACCGACAGGGTCGCCCGAGTATTTTTTCTCACGTTTATATTCATGAAGAAAGAAATACGGTGTTTCAATTAATTCACCAAACCCTTTCGATAACAGCATATCTGCTTTACAAAGTAAAGTATAGTCGCCAATTTTTACACTCATTTCTCTATCGTAATAAGTGCGAATAGGATTAGCATAACGTGCTAAAAATATGACTATACTGATAAAGCTCATTTTAAGCTCTTCCTCATTCCAAGCATCTGCATTTTCTATCAGTTTGACTTGAACTTCATCGAGCAAAGTTCTATCAAAGTCATTAAGTTCCCCTGTTACGGATAACCATTCGTTCATTAAAGGCGTATTTTTATACAGCCTATCTAAACCGAATGTCCGAACTAATGTTGGTTCTAATAAGTCAACTCTGTTCTCTTTTACTTTTGCCATTGTCAATAAATTTAAGATTTTCTAAGCAAAGATAGGCTTTTTACGATAATAATGACGATATTTTAGTGAATTTGAGCTATTATACTGAGGGGTCGCTTTTTACTTTTACAGTCTGCAAAAGTAGGAAATAAAAGCAAATAATTAGGTTCAATTGCAAGGACTTGCGTTTTCAGAAAAATAGACCCCTCCCTATAAATGCCAAAAGCCCTGAAAACGATGTGTTTTCAAGGCTTTTGGGCATTTATAGGGAGGGGGTATGATTATTTGCGATTAATCACAATTTCCGTAATTTTAGCAGTAGCTGGCACTTTCGCTATGTCCACGTCCTGCTTAGTGTTAGGCACATTCAAACGATAGGACATATTGCCCACAACTGCGTAAGTGCGTGATTCTATTTCCGAACCATGAACTTTAAGAGTGGGATAAGCCTTTAACAACTCTTTGAAAGTGCTGCCTATTTTGATGCCTTTGTCGGTACTAGCTTTTGGCGTTTCTATCGTAATATCGCCTACCAAAAGTTCGTTTTTCGGGTCGGGCATAAAATAACCCGCAGGATTGTTTTCAGGGTCGCTGATTTGGTAGGCGGTAAAGTCGCCTTCGCCCGTCTTTATCGTGGTTTTTTTAACACTCGCCTTGTGTTTTTTAATCGCATCACCCACATTAACGCCAAAGAGACCTTTTGGGTCAATCGAAAATTGAGTTGTAATTGGGTCAATGCTGATGATTTTTGTAACCATCAATTTTTTAGCTGTGCCAGAAACGGAAGACGTACCTTGGAAAGTAACTTGCTCGCCCACTTGACACGATTTGTGATTGTCGGGGCCACCGACGCCATTGATAGACACCATAGCTTGATAAGTGCCGTCGTTGTCGGTTTCCACGTCGGCGGAATAGCCATCTTTACCATTGGTAATTGCCTTGACAATACCCGTAATAGTAATGGATTCGGCACTTTTCGCCGTGATAGCTGCGGCTGTTTGAGCTGCGGCTGTTTGAGCTGCGGCATCGGTGCTTGGCGTTTTAGGATTGGAACAAGCAAAAGCTACGTTGAGTAAGCATAAGAGTAATGCTGTTTTAATAGTGGTTGTCATAATTAGATTTTTTTGAAAATGAATTAAATAGAATGAATTAAATAGAAAACAGGGTTTCAATCAATTGCTGTCAAATGTGTATGTAAGTCGCTATTTGGTTGAAAACTTGTCCAAATGTAGTCTCTTATTAAGCGTAAGTGCAACTCTATTAAGCCAATGAGCGAAATAGTTTTGCAAACGTGCATTTTTACTCTGCAAATGGATTTTCCGAAGCTACTCATTATGTCAAAATAGGTTTTTACTGAGGGGGTGATTGTCCTTGATTTTTTTAGAATTAGAAGGGAAGGCTTTGAAAAAGTGATTCAGCGAATGGATTGTATTGCTCTGCGAACAGACGTTTTTACCCTGCGAATGAATTTTTAGGCGATAATTAGGCGTCAAAAATAGGTTTTTTACTGAGGGGGGGTGATAAAATAAATTTAGTTGCTGTTTTATGCCATTTCAACAATTCGCTTGCTTACTTTCACCGCATGAAAAGAAGATTTTATGTTAACAAATTCGTCATTATCGCCAATCTGATTATTGTTTTTTTGTACGTAATCATATCCATGCCTTACTTGCGTGGCGAGTTTAGGGATATTACTTATCCAATCCCTAATTTTTTATTAAATATTGCGGTGACGCTCTTGCTTTTCTATGCCTGTTTTTATTACATCAATCCTTATTTCCTTCAACGGAATGCTTACTTTCAGTGGATTTTGACGCTTTCGGCTTTAGTCATCGCCGTGGTTTTTACCCGATATTTGTTCGATAAGGTTGTTTATACGGGCTTATATCTCAATGGGCAGCCTTTTCGCCCCATAGGCATACGCTTTATGAATGCAATTATAGTCGTTGTGTTGACCGCCTTATTTAGTTCTTTGGAAATCAACGAAGCCCAAAAACAGGCGGTTTTGAAGGCCGAAAACCTGCGTTTAGTAGCAAAATTGGGCTTTCTGCAAAGCCAAATCAATCCTCATTTTTTGTTCAATACGCTGAACAATATTTACAGTTTTGCCTATCTCAAAGACGATCGCGCCCCTGCGATGATTGCCAAACTGTCGGAGATAATTCGCTATTTGCTGTATGAATGTCGGACTAAAAAGGTAGCATTGGAAAAGGAAATGGCCTTGATTCAGCACTACTTAGCGTTAGAATCACTGCGTAATGATGCCGTTCAGAATGTGGATTTTTATGTCGAAGGCGTGGAAGAACACCACAAAATCGCGCCGTTGATTCTGATAACTTTTGTGGAAAATTGCTTCAAACACGGTAATATTCACTACAACGACAAGGCTTGGGTAACCTTGCATTTTGAGGTGAACGAAGCGGATGTTTTTCACGCTGAGTTCGCCAACAGTCGCGTTGAAAATGCGGAAACAAAGGGACGTAAATGGGATACAAGTAGTGGTTTGGGCATGGACAATGTTAAACAGCAATTGGCCCTCAACTATCCAAATCGACATGAATTGACCATCGAAAGTACGCCACACAGCTATACTGTTAAACTGAATTGTCACTTATAACGCTCACTACTTAAAAACCAACCATAAATGATAAAATTCACCTGCCTAATTGTAGATGATGAAATGCCCGCCCGTGAACTGTTAAAAGAATACATTGCCAAAATCCCTAACTTAGAGTTGGTCGGCATGTGCAGCAATGCTATTGAAGCGAAGCTATTATTGTCTAAAACAAGCGTAGATATGTTGTTTTTAGATATTCAAATGCCTGATTTGACAGGTGTTGAGTTAATCAAAATCCTGCCGAACGCCCGTCCGAGCATTATTTTGACCACCGCTTATGAAAAACACGCGATTGACGGCTATCAATTGGGTATCACCGATTATTTGCTCAAACCCATCCCTTTCGAGCGTTTTTTTCAAGCGGTCAATAAAGCGATTAGCGAAAAAACGGTGGTGCCCGAGTCGCTCACGCACCCTGAAAATACGGTTGTTAACAAGCATCTTTTCCTCAAAACGGGCAGCAAAATCGTTCGTGTGCCTTTTCAAGATTTGTTGTACATCGAAGGTTTTCGGGAATACATTAAAGTGCATACAAGTACCCAAAGGCACATTGTTTACCAGTCGTTGAGCAAGGTTTTAGACGTTTTACCTGCCCATAATTTTATGCGGGTACATCGCTCTTTTATCATCAATATTTCAAAAATTGACAGTATTGACGGCCATTTGATTAAAATTGGCAACGAGGAAATTCCCATCAGCAAGTCGCAACGCGAGCATTTTATGACGTTTATTAATAAAAGTGGCTTATTTTAGAGGTTCTTTGACAATTTCATACTGAGGGGGTCTAAAATCTGTATCACGGACTGAAGTCCGTGATACTATTTTAGACGCAACAAACGCGGTTTATCATTATTCACCGCAATTAAAATATAGTCATTACCTCTTATTTTCAACGGTTTAATGTCTTTAATGACGCCCGAAATGTTCAAACCACTTTGCGGAAATTTGACCGTTTCAAACTGCATATTGCCTTTGTTTATCAACAATTCGCCGCGACTTGCATCCATGCGGCCAAATTGTGGTGGACAATTGTAATTGTTGCCGCCCATGATAATATCAGGCTTGTTGTCTTTGTTTACATCACAAATAAGTGAGGCATTCATGGCCGACAATTGAATATCAAGTGGCAATTCTTGAATAGTAAAATTGCCTTTTCCATCGTTAATTGCAATCACGCTTTTGAAATAATTGGCTTCCAATTTACGTGCTTTATCCAATTTTGCTTTGGTAAAAAGGTCTTCCATCGTTTTTGTGGCGTAATCTTTATGCTTCAAAATCTGCTTTTTCAAAAACGGCATCCCGTCCACCACGTCTTTTTTCATTGAAACAGGCACATCTTTTCCGTCAACGGTACGCGACAACACTTTATCCAAAGCCTCGTTGCCATCAAAATCGCTTATCCATAATTTAATCGGTTGAAAACGCGGCGTTGTGAGGTAACTGTTTTCACCCGCACTGCCCAACACTAAATCTACATCACCGTCGCCATCTAAATCTGCCGCCGAAACCGAATACCACCAACCGAGCTTGTCTTTCAAATTTGGTATTTCCATGCGTTCAAATTTGCCCGAATTGTACTTAAATACTGAGGGGGCCATCCACTCGCCGACGATGATTAATTCAGCCCGTTTGTCGCCGTCAATATCTGCCCATTTTGCATCCGTGACCATGCCGACAGCATTAATTTTTTTAGCAATTTCTGGCGCAACGTCCTTGAAATTGCCTTTGCCGTCGTTTTGATAGAGAAAACTTTGGGTCGGCGCACCGTAATCTTGCGGCTTGCTTCGACTGCCTACGAATAGGTCTAAATCACCATCATTGTCATAGTCATAGGAAACGCAAACGGCTGTATTCCAACCATTTATAGGAAACGCATTGCCGTTTATTGTAAAATTTCCTTTGCCATCGTTCATAAACAAACGGTCTTGCAATTCTCGTTCACCTTGTGGTAATTCATTGCCACCCGAACCGACAAATAAATCCAAATCACCGTCTCCATCGGCGTCAAAAAGATGCGCGGCAGTATCTTCAAAACTCAAAAAACGGCTCAATTCGGCACTTTCAACGGTTTTGAAACCGCCGTTTTCTGCAAAATACAACTGACTTTTTTGACCTTTTGCGCCGCAAATAAAAATATCGTCTTGTTTATCGCCGTTCATGTCGCCGATTGCCATTTTCGGCCCTTCTTTCGACAACATCATCGGAATATTGCGTTCGGTGTAAAAATCAACGTATGTATTTTCTTTGTGGGCAACAAAAATAGGCTGTTCAACGGCTTCTAAGAGCGATTTTACTGAGGGGGTCGGCTTTTTGATTTTCGCCTTTTCTGATTCTAAATAATTGACAACGTTGACTTTATCTACATTAAAATTCTTTAATTTAGTTACTGTTTTGTCGTGCCAATAAATCAAAACGCTGTCAATTTTAGTATTCGATAAACCAATAATCATTTTATAATCCACCGACGATTGAAAGCCCCGCGACGGAATGAGTTCTTTCATAAACACATTATCGCCTTGAAAAACTTGAACTTTCGAGCCTACGGCAAAGGTATTTTTAGCATCGCCCGTTAATTGAAAGCCAATATAATGCTTTGTAGAATCGTCGTTTGTATTGTTTTTATAAAATAAAGCTTCTTGATTGACATTATTGACGATTAAATCTAAGTCGCCGTCGTTGTCCAAATCGCCATAAGCCGCGCCATTTGAAAAGGTTTTATCGTCCAAACCCCATTTAGTCGCTACATCTTCAAACCGTAAATTTCCCTTATTTTTGAACATCAAATTACGAACAGGAACGGAGGGCATATTTTTAATCAATTCATCGAGTTGCTCTTTTTTACCCGTTAAAGCCATTTTTTGCATGACTTCGTTAGCGAAAAAATCAATAAAATCTTGGTCAATCACATCGTTGTAAATACCGTTGCAAACGTAAATATCTTGAAAACCATCCGCATCCGCATCAAACATCAACGCGCCCCAACTCCAATCGGAGGCTTGAATGCCGCCGAAATACGCCGTTTCTTTAAACGTATTATTTCCTTGATTAATCTGTAAAGCGTTCTGTGAGAATTGGTTATAAAAACCTAAGTTTTGTTTAAGGTTGTAGTTGTCGATATTGTCAAACTTCGTCGTTTGCTTCAAACGGGCTTCTTCGTAAGGCAACATTTCGGTATTGAAAATATCGGGACGGCCATCGTTGTTAACATCGGCCAAATCAGACCCCATTGATGCCAAAGTCAAATGCCCAATTTGATTCGTCAAATCTTCCTTAAAAGTGCCGTCGCCTTTGTTGATGTATAGATAATCACGCTCATAAAAATCATTGCAAATGTAAATATCCAATAACTGGTCATTGTTGACATCGCCAACCGTTACCCCCAAACCAAAGCCAATCAAACTGCCATAAATACCCGCTTTTTCACTCACATCCACAAATTTTCCGTTGTCATTCCGCAATAATTTATCGCCACCGCCTTTCAAAAAATCGGCAACGGGCCAGTTTTCGGCGCGTAAATCTCTTTTGTTTTCATAGTTCAAAGTGTTTACAGGAATAAAACTATTTTTCAATATGTACGCGTCTAAATCGCCGTCATTGTCGTAATCAAAAAACGCGGCGTGGGTTGTATAGCCTTGTTCATCGAGGCCATATTCGGCAGCTTTTTCAGTAAATGTCAAATTTCCATTATTTATAAACAATTGATTTTTAGGGATAACGCGGTCTTTGTAACCCGCATTACAAACGTAAATATCTAACAATTTATCATTGTTGATGTCCACCATGACGACGCCCGTACTCCACTGTTCAGGCGACGTAACACCCGCTTTTGTGGAAATATCCTCAAACGACAAATTGCCTTTATTCAAATAGAGTTTGTTCTCGCCCATATTTGCAGTCATATACACATCCGCAAGGCCATCGTTGTTAATGTCGCCAATAGCTACACCACCGCCGTTGTAGAAATTGCGGTAGCTAAAAATGTTAAAATCAGGCGTATTGTGGACTTCATTGTTGAACTTAATCCTTGATTGGTCAGACGATACTTTTGAGAAGACCGTTTTACCCGACACGGCCTGTTCTGTTTTTGTATTGCAAGCGATTGAAGCAGATAGTGCGGCAGCAACGACGCCTATTTTAAAGAAAAAGCCTTTCATTGAGATAAGATAATTGAGCCGTCTTTGTTGGAAACAGGCTTTTATTGAATTGAAAAATAAGATGCGTTCAAGTAAGGAGTGTTTTTTATACCCCTCAGTATTTGCGCGTAAAATTAGCATTTTAAAGCGTTTTTTAAGAGAAATACTGAGGGGATGTTTTGAAATACAAAAAAAATAGAGTACCCTATTTCTAGGATACTCTATCTTTTTTATTAGATCAGCAATTAATTAGTGCCAAAGAGCCCTTAATTAATAACCACCATTTTGCTTCAAATTCGGGTTTGATGCCAAAGCGTCAGCCGGGATTGGATACAAGCAACGAGAGATGTCCTTGTTAACTGCTGCAGCGTTATCGTGGAACTTACCGAAACGGATTTGATCCATACGACGTACACCTTCCCAATACATTTCACGACCGCGTTCGTCAAGAACAGCGTTTGCATCCAAAGTAGCCAAAGGTGCTGCACCACGAACAGTACGCAAAGCATTAGCTGTTACTAAAGCTGCTGCAGCACCGCCGCCGCCGCCTCTGAACTGAGCTTCCATCTTCATTGTGTAAACGTCACCGTAACGCAAGATGATGTACTGACCAGCCGTAGCAGGGTGATACTTGATAACACGGATACCTTTTCCAGTAGCTGCACCTGCAAGCGGCACGTCACGTGTGAAAGACAAACGGATGTTGCTACGCGTGTCAATAAGAGCCGAGCCGTCTTTATTGATTTGGTCACCAATTTGGAAACCTAAACCAATACCTGCATTAGCCGTATTGTCACCTTTTGCTTTTGAGCCAATACGTTGGTCAACTGGCGTGAATTTGTCATAAAAATCAGCCAAAGTTGTAAAACCATTCCAACCCGATGGGTCTTGGTTGTAGTGCAACGTCATGTACCAACGATTTTGCGGCGAACCCGAAGCAGAGGTGAAAATTACTTCTGTTTTCGATGCCGTAGAAAAGTTGTCAAAGTATTTTGGCTCCAAAGTAAAAGCAGGTGCTGCACTTAACGCATCGCAATAAGCGATACATTTGTCCATATCTGCTTTGTCAAATGTGTAAGATGCTGCAGGTGCAGCTGCTTTGTAAACCGCTTTGTTCAAAAACAATCTTGCCAACAACGCGTTAGCTGCTGCTTTTGACGCTTTTGCGTTTTTCGCATCTGGGCCGATAGCGTCCAAGTTAGGCAACGCTGTTTCCAAGTCCTTGACGATGAAGTCAAATGCTTCAGAGCGCGTCATCACTTTTGGATTGTCGTTAACACCTTGCGATACTTCGCGGAAAGGTACTTGACCCCAGAAATCCATTGCGAAAGACATGTGCAAAGCGCGCAAGAAACGCGCTTCTGCTTCAACCTTTGGCGTTGGCGAAGACGCCAAGATTTGCGTACATTTGAAAGCACGACCGTGCAATTGATTCCATGCGTTCAAGTTCCAAGAGTGGGTTGCATCCCAAGTGTGGGCATCCAAAGTCCGCCAAACACCGTTATCACCCCAATCCACACCGCGTGTTGGTGGAATCATCTCGTCCGATGCTTGCTCGCAAAGGGCGTAAATGTTTGCTTGATCCGTGTAAGTGTCCAAGTCATTGTAAGCCGACGCCAAAAATTTGACGGGGTCAATGGCTTTGAACCCACCTGAGCTACTGCTGACGACTGAATCTGTTTCAGTAAGTTTCAAGTCCGTACAAGCTCCGAAAGCTAATGCTGCGATACCTGCAACGAAAAACTTGGATTTTAAGAAATTTTTCATCTCTAGATTTTGTTTTTAATTAGAAAGAAATAGCTGCGCCAACTGTCAAAGTACGCGCTCTCGGATATGCTGTATAATCAATACCAAATGAAGGAACACCATTGATTGCTTTGTTCGTGCTAACCTCTGGGTCTTGACCTGAGTATGACGTAAATGTCAACAAGTTTTGTCCTGTAACAGAGAACCGCAAAGAACTAATTTTCGTTGAGTTCAATTTAACATTGTAACCCAAAGAAAGGTTTTGCAAACGCAAGAAAGAACCGCTTTCCAAGAAACGTGTAGAAACGTCTGGAGCGTTCAACGGGCCTTCTGTGCTTGCTACAACGTTAGATGTTACGTTACGACCGTTGCTCAAAGCACCTTTTGTAAAATAAGCATTTGCTGTGTTAGAGTAGATATAGTTACCTGTAACACCGTTGAATTGAACGCTGAAATCAAGGTCTTTGTAACGCAAGTTTGTACCGAACGCTCCTGTAACGGTTGGAAGTGGGCTTTTGCTTGCACCGCCGCCGCCGCCAGCAAGAAACTGTTGGAAGTCACCAGCAGGATAAAGAGAGTTACCATCTTTGTCATAGCCACCGAAATCACGTAAGAAGAACGCGAACAAAGGCTGACCTTCTGCAATACGTTGCGCAAATGCACCTGTCAAACCTTGACCGTTGATTTCACCTGTGTTAATCAAACCACCAAAGTTTTTAACCACATTTTGGTTGTTTGCGATGTTACCTGTGATTTCCCATTTGAAATCTTTGTTGCTTACTGCTACAAAATTCAAAGACAATTCAACACCTCTATTGTTCACTGTTGCGTCCAAATTTTTCCAAACGAAAGCAGAAAGAGCTGGCTGTGCTGCTGTAACTTGAATCAACAATTTTGTTGTATTTTTGTCGTACAAATCAATCGAACCAGAAAGGCGGTTGTTCATAAAACCGAAATCAATACCGATGTTAGTGGCCGATGTTTTTTCCCATTGCAAATCAGGATTACTGAATGCCACGTTGTCAATACCACCACCACCGATGTTGCCACCGTTGTCAATATTGTAGTTCGTATAACGTGTTCTAGTGGCGTACAAGTTGTGAGGAATTTCTTGATTACCCGTTACACCATAACCTACGCGCAAGCCCAAGTCAGAGAAGATGTTTTTAGGAATAAAGTTTTCCTGAATCAAACGCCATTTTGCAGCGAAAGATGGGAAATAACCGTATTTGTTGTTACCACCAAATTTTGTAGAACCGTCGGCACGAAGCGTTGCTGTTACAACATACTTGTCTTGAATGCTCAAGTTTACACGACCGAAGTAAGATTGCAACTCATCAATTGTGTTGAACGAATTGATAGGCACGATATTACTTTTATCAGAACCGATAGCAGTACCTGGTTTCAATACTGAACTCACGTTGTTCATGATCGTATTCAAGTCACCTTCTCTGAAACCCGTGTAAATCATACCAGAGCGTGCATTCTCAAATCTCAAATACTCATAACCCAACAAACCTGCAACGCTTACACCACCAAAAGTTTTGTTATAATTGAAATAACTTGAGAAGGTAGAGTTGTTAATCGCAATGTCATTCGTAATGAGGCGACCAATACCGTTAAGACCTGAAACGCGCAAAGAAGGCGAATAAGCTGCTTTACGGCCAGAACTAGAACGGTCAAAACCAAGAACCGTTTTGAACGATAGGTCTGGAGTAATAGAATACTCAGCGTTGATGTTACCCAATGTTCTCAAAGTCTTCGTTTCGTCACGGCTGTAGTTCAACAAAGCCTCAGGGCTTGGTTCTGATGTACCTAATTGTGAAGCAGAATCTGCACCTACTTTGTAGCCATAAGCTGGCAATGTAGGGTTTGATTTCAAAACTGCACCTAACAAATCACCTTCAAAACCGCCATTATCACTAATAGGCACACCTTTGTCAATATTGTTAGAAATAGTTGCTTGAACGCCTACTTTCAACTTGTTGTCCAAAAATTTACGGTCAGCGTTGAAACGTGCATTGTAACGTGTCACGTTGCTGTTTCTAACGATACCATCTTGGTCTAATAAACCTACCGAAAAGCGGTAAGAACCTGCGGCATCACCTGCACCAAAAGCGAGGTTATGCTCTTTCGTGATACCTTTACGGAAGACTTGGTCTTGCCAATCTGTGCTACCACCAAAGTTTTTCAACGGGTCGTTAGTGGCTTTGATAAAATCAGCAGTGCTCAACAAATCATACTTTTTAGTGATGGAGCTTTGTCCCAAAGAAAAGCTGTAATCAATCGTACCTTTGCCAGATTTGCCGCTTTTTGTCGTAATCAAGACAACACCATTCGCACCACGTGAACCGTAGATAGCTGTTGCAGAGGCATCTTTCAAGATGTCAATGCTCGCAATATCGTTGGGATTCAAGAAGTTAAGCGGGTTCTTAGCAGCAGAACTACCAATACTTGTGTTGCCACCACCAGCACTTGTTTCGTCACCGCTCAACGGCACACCGTCAATAACGAACAACGGGTTGTTACCACTTCTTACCGACGACGTACCACGAATACGGACGTTGATACCACCACCTGGCTCACCGCTCGCTTGTGATACCTGTACACCCGCAACGCGACCCTGCATTAACTGCTCAGGCGAGTTGATGATACCGCGGTTGAAGTCTTTTTCAGTAATCGTGTTAACGGCACCAGTTGCGTCTTTTTTCTTGACCGAACCGTAACCTGTTACCACTACAGCTTCGAGAATCGAGCCGCCTTTGAGGGCTGCGTCCACAACTTTCGACGAACCCAAAGGAATCGTCAAGTTGGCGTAGCCTGTGTAAGAGAACGTGAGGGATGCTGCGTCAGCAGGTACTTGAAGTTCGTACTTACCGTCCAAGTCGGTAAGTGTGCCTTTCGTAGTGCCAGTAACGACAACAGATGCGCCTACAAGCGTTTCTCCGCTGTCCGTGTCTTTCACCGTACCAGTAACAGTACGTTGAGCAAACGCGAAAGTGGTCAATGCTGTGAACAACGCCAACAGCAGGGAACTCTTAAAGTTGACCTTAATTTTCATACATTCTTGTTGTTTAGTTATAAAAGAAAAGATTTGAAAAATATTCTTAGTGAAGGCAATGCCTCGTAATTTCTTGCAGCGGTGATTATAAGGCTTACTGATACTTATGTCAAATACTCACAATGTCGAAAAGCTGCTTTAGCAGGTATAGTGATGTTCTAAAAATAAGCGGTGTGGAATAGTTATAAGGGTGTACAGTATTTTTCTAATGTCGTTCTTACTGTGTAATGCGTGTAATATGGTTAGTATAATCTGACCTCCGTGTATCATTTACACTTAGGACGTGGCAAATGTAGAAATATGTTTGGATTCGTTGTATTTACTTTCCAATATTTTTTTTTCAATCCACTTTAACAAAATTTTATTTCTCTTTCAGAACCCTACTCTTTCTATTAACAACACAAAAATAGTAGGGCTATTCGCATTGCCAACGCTCTTTTTGAAAAAAAACTTGTCAAAACATTTAATCCAAATGCTGCTATTCGCCTAAAAAATACCTACGTTGCCCCCTCAAAGTGACAACTTATCCCCTCTTCAATTAGGC
Organism: Saprospiraceae bacterium; assembly: GCA_043720935.1. Lineage (GTDB taxonomy): Bacteria > Bacteroidota > Bacteroidia > Chitinophagales > Saprospiraceae > JAAFJT01. The sequence goes on along the minus strand of JAYSRS010000649.1, from coordinate 4,029 downwards.
CATTTCGGGATTTAAGAGTCTAATTTATACCACAAAAATTCGCTAAAAATACGACAACCAAGATACAAAACCGTATTATTTTTTTCTGATTTATCTAATGCTTATTGCGTATGCGACTAAAAAATGTATGCCTTTTGATGAGTTTATACGTGCTTGGCTTGACTGCAATCAACGCCCAAATGCCAGGTGTTGTCATGGCCAAAGGTGCAAAAAAAGTAGAAATCCCTTTTGAACGACAAGACAATTTTATCATCGTAAAAGTATTATTTGAGAACTTTTTGCCGCTTCGCTTCATCGTTGACACGGGGGCAGAACATACTATTTTGACAAAAAAAGAAGTAGCCAGCTTGTTAAACATCCAATATGAGCGCACAATCTCGCTCATGGGAACGGATATGCGTAGCCAAATCACCGCTTACATCGCTCGAAAAATCGCATTGCAACTCACCAATTTGACGCTAAAAAAAGATATTTTAGTCCTTGATGAAGATTATTTGCATTTCGACCGCTTCGCGGGGCTTGAAGTTCACGGCGTCCTCGGGGCAGAGACGTTTAAGGGTTACATTGTCAAATTCGATTTTATAAAACAAATCATGACCATTTATGACCCCTCAGTATTTAAGCCATCCGACCATCGAAAATACGAAGAATTGCCCATCGAAATCTCACGTTCCAAGCCGTATATCACCACAAAAGCCCATATTCAGTCTGATTCGTCCGTCATTTTGAAACTACTGATTGATACAGGAGCGTCCTTGTCTATGCTTCTACACACCTATTCAACGCCAGGATTGACATTACCTGCCCAAACAATTCGCGGCAATATCGGCATGGGCTTCGGTGGCGAAATTGAAGGCGTTGTGGGTAGGATTCGAGATATAAACCTCGGCAGCCACCGTTTGGCGTTGCCCGTGTGCAATTTTCAAGAGTTGTTGCAATTATCCGATTCTAATTTCCTCAACGGGCGAAACGGTTTGATTGGCAGCGAAATTTTAACGCGTTTTAATATGATTATTGATTTCAGCCGCGAAAAATTATACATCCAACCCAATAAATTTTTCAACGAATCTTTTTCTTACGACCGTAGCGGCATCGCCTTAATTGCGAGTGGTGCAGATTTGAAACAGTTTCTCGTCCAAGATGTCCTAGAGAATTCGCCCGCAAGCGAGGCGGGTGTGAAAGAAGGCGACAAAATTTTATTCATCAATCGCCTCCCCGCAAGGCTCTTCACTTTGGGGTCAATGAATAGTAAGTTGCAAGCAAAAGTAGGTAAAACGGTGCGTTTGACTTTGAAAAGGAATAAAGAGAAGATAAAAGTCGTCTTGAAATTGAGAGAATTGATTTAAAAAATATTCTAAAAATTAGAATTTAATTTTATTTTAAGAATTTAATTCTATACTTGCTTACAAAATTAAAATTTATACCCCCTCAGTATTTTTCTAATTCTTACTACTTTTTTACGCATAAAACGAGATTTTTTGAATAGACTTAGTGATTTTACCACTCATTTCCACCAAAGCATAATTGTCATTGCGAGGCACGAAGCAATCTTTAAGATTTTGCAGAGGGCCTAAAACAAAAAGATTGCTTCGTGCCTCGCAATGACGACGTTTTTTACTTTAGATTTTGAGCATAAATCATTGAAAATCAATAAGATTTCAGAACTAACGTTATAAAATAAAAAAAATGAAAGAAACAGTAACGACCCACGACGACGACATCAACCTCATGACGACCATTGAAAAAATGCTTCAAAAAGCCACACAAAAAGGTGGTTTTGCACAGCTATTACCTGATGAAGCCGATGAATTGTCGCGTTTGTCTTTGTTAGCAGAAACTTATGAGGATGCGATTCCCGTTTTTCCTATCAATCCGCCGCAATTTTAAACACATGCAAAATTATTTTAATTCATTTTATACCCTATATTTTGTGTTTTTAAAAATAATTGCATTTTTGTTTGCTCAAAAATAACGTTCCCCTAACTTTGTTCAAATTTTTCTATTAAATCACTTATTTAAAACGCCTACGTATGGTTCACGCATCACGCATCACGCATCACGCATCACGCATCACGCATCACGCCTGAATTGGCTTTTGCCCTGTTTGCTCCTTTTGTTTCTCACTAGCTGTCAGAAAGATTTGACCATGAGTGACAACACACCAAACACCGCTTTGAAGCAAAGCAAATTCAACCCGAATGAGCCTGTTTCGATTGTCAAAAAAGAGTCGCTGCCCGACAATTCTTCTTTGACGACCTACTCAAACGGCATGCAAGTCTATACTTTCCCTGCCAAAAACACACCTTCTTCTTCTAGTGCTTTGTCACCGCTTACCTGTGGTACTACGCCCGTTAATAGTGAAAACATTACGGCGGACGGCTGTGCTTGTCTGAATTTCCATAGTTTTGGAAATACGCAAACACCTATCGGAAGTTAGAAGGGTTTTTACTATGATGAAAACAAATATTATGCTTTTAATGCATCAACAAAACCGCATGAGTACAAGCTCTACTTGAAAATTACAATCAACTCAACGATTGACCAAGACCCTGAATATGATTGGGTCTTCTACGAAGGCTACCTTCCATGGGAAGAACCTCAACTTGCAAGTTGTGTGGATAATTATCACAGGCTAATTTTTTGGCAACCTGAGAATTATATCTGGTGTGCAGGCTATGTCACCGTTACAACGAAAAAAGTGTTTAAACGCACCGATATCACCGAAAATTGGAATACTGCCGTCGAAATTTCTAACACTTTTTACGATGCAGGCAAGTCAGGCTATTGCTTGTAAAAACTAGCTCAAACCTTTTTCAACAACGCAATGGTTTGTGGAAATTTAGAGTAAAAGATAGCCTTTATTTAAAAAATTTTAATTTCCACAAGCCATTGATAAAATCTACAGTAAAATGAAAAATAGCTTCCTTCCTATTATCTTCTTTTTTTCTTCTTTTTTTTTGTCATTTGGCCAAGGGATTACCATTATCGCCACGTCCGAAAATGGGCTAAAAGACACTGTATTTTTTGGTTATAAAACCAATGCAACGCTTGGAATTGACGCAGCACTTGGAGAAAAAGACATTTTCAATCAACCACTTAAAGAGGTTGATGTACGGGTTGTGCAACGTGATTCAATCAATTTCTCTTGCGCTTATACGTTTGCCTTTAACTCTATGCGTAGATTCGATACATCTAGGCATTTTTTCCCCATTAAATTTGATTCAAAATCCAATTTCCGTAATCGTTCAGACACTTCTTTTATCAACCGCTTATTTGAGATTCGATTTTTTACAAAGAATGTAAAAAAACTGACTATGGTTGCTTGGCAGGACAATAATATTGCGCCCTACATAGGCCAAATAGATACATTTAATTTTTTTATTGATTCTTGTCTCAATAAAGGTCCCAATCTTATACAGGTGTCATGGAATCCTAATAGTACAGCACCTCCAGTTTATACAGGTTCAAATTATTTCTCTAATTTCACGCTTATTCTTCCTGTGCGGATGCTCACAAGCGTCAACGACAACAAAGCAGCCGCAAATATTCGCATTTTTCCAAATCCTGTCAATGACCGATTAACGATTGACAATATCGGCAACGCTAAAATTCAAGAAGTACGCCTGTTTGATATATTAGGTCGGCAAGTCTTGTCGCAGAAAACGAATTTTAGCGAAAAGATAGAGATTGATGTTTCAATATTGCCGCAAGGCACTTATTGCGTTTCGTTGTTCGACAAAGAAAATCGCCTTTTTTCAAGCAAAATGGTTATCAAAACCGACAAAAAGCAATAGTTTTTTGATAATTCCAACGTCGGCGAGGTTGAAATCTCGCCGACGTTTTATGGGACATTCAAAAATCACCCCCTCAGTATTTTGACGCTAAAACCATTAAACATGAATCATCCCGAATTTTCTAACAAGAGAATTCGGGATTTTTTTATACCCGTAAGGCAGTTTACGGGCTCTTTTTCGTTACGCTCAAAAATCGCCCTTGGAATAAATCTATTGGGGCGAAGTCGTTTTTTTG
>JAYSRS010000648.1:0-8079 GCA_043720935.1 Saprospiraceae bacterium | reverse complement strand
TCAGTATAAAACGATAAAACCGCTTTAAATTCGTTGTTTTCCTCCTTACTTTGTTACCTTCCTTTGAAAGCGACGCAAAGATAGAACGACTAAAACGTTCCACCAAGCTTTTTCTAAACTTTCTTTCCCACACTTTCTTAAATCAAAAAGTATCGACAAAATTATCTTCGGTTACAATCCCAATATTAACACCCCTACCCTTCATTTATAAAACCTAAACCAACGATTGTTCCGCGATAACTCCAAACAATAGTCTTTATATTTTTTTGCAATTAAGTTCAATATAAATCCACCTGATACAAATCAACACTTCTCCAATCTACAAATAGGCATAATCACTACCAAATCAAGCAAAAATCTAAGCAAAATGCACCCCCGCAGTATAAACCGCCTATTTAGCACCAAAACACACCAAAAACACTCAATAACTGATGCTACACAAGCCCAAAGGGCTTAAATAGGGAGAACCGTAGGTGCAATCTACGGAAAGCGTAAAAAGTGGGTTCCCAAATCCAAAGAACTTGAATATTAATATCACGTAATTGCTGACACATTCAAGTCCTTCGGACTTGGAAACACATTTGGTATTTGACCCGTAGGTTGCACCTACGGCTATTCAAATTCAACTCCCTCGAAGTTCGGCTGCGTAACATCAGCCAATAAACTCGAAAAGCAGTAAAAACCACACGTTATATATATACGTGTCAAAAATCCGAAAACCACACGTACATATATAATGTGTCAAAATCGCAAAATCAGCCAAAATACTGAGGGGGTCGCTTTAAAAGCAAAACCTGAAAGACACACGTATATATAATGTGTCAAAAACAGCCAAGATACAGAGAGGTACTTTCCAAAGCCTACCACACACGTATGTATGTAACGTGTCAAAGTCGCAAAATCAGCCAAGATACAGAGGGGGGGGCATCTGAAAATCAATGCCGCAACAAGGCCACATCTCCTTTAAAAACCTCTTTTTCGCCATCTTCAAACTCGATTTCGGCGAACCATACATACGTATCATTTGAAGCATCGCGGCCTTGAAACTGACCGTCCCAACCATTGGCAGAATCCATAGGCAACAAATTTGCCCGTTGATACAGCATTGTTCCCCAACGATTGAAAATTTTAAAGGTCAAAATACGCCGCGTGCCGGAGCCGCCGTAGAGGCAAAAATTGTCGTTTTCGCCGTCATTATTCGGTGAAAAAGCGGTCGGTGCGAAGACTTTTCTCCGTTTGTCCACATGAACAACAACTTCTTTTTTTAACGAACAACCAAACGAATCGGTCATTATCACTTTGAAAATCGTCGTTAAACGCGGTGAGGCACTCGTTTCAATACACGTTAAGCACTTTAAACCGACCGAATCGCGGTTCGATGACCATCGAATTGTGCTAATTACTGAGGGGGGCTTCAACGTTGCAAAAAGCGGCACATCGTCGCCAAAATGAATCAGCGTATCGGACGTGACGACAGGCTGCAGTTTAGTGGGTTCAAAAATATTTACAGTATATTGCGTTTGACATTTATTAGCGTCGTTCACCTCCAAAGTGTAGTTGCCACCTGCGAGGTTTAAGAAAGTTTCGCTGCTACCAACCGCCGTTTTATCGTCAAAATAAATGCTGTACGGCCTTACCCCGCCCGACACTTGACGAAGCGTTACAGACCCATTTTTTTCGCCAAAACAGCGAATATTTTGTATTTGATACGCCGCCGATAAGGGTTGTGGTTGCGTCAAAGTGACGGTTGTTGTGTCTTGGCAACCATTGCCGTCGGTGGCCAAAACGCGGTAAGTGCCTGCCGATAAATGGCGTGCTTTCGCCGAATCTTGCGCGGGAGAGGTCAACCATTTGTAACTAAATTCACCCGTGCCACCCACCGCCGAAGCGGTTGCCGAACCATTTTTATTGCCCGTGCAACGTAGGGAAAAACCGTTAAAATTACTGTCAATTTTGGCCGTGATTTGTAGCTTTGAGGGTTGAGTTAATGTCAATACATTTGTTGCTGCACAACCCTTGGTGTCCGTTACCGTTACATCATAATTTTTTGCACAAAGCCCTGTTAATGAAGCAGTTATAGCCGACATTCCTGCCCACCGATACGCGTAAGGTGCGCCAAAACCCCCACTTGCCGAGCCGTTTATTTCACCGTTGCAGACGCCGAAACACGCGGGTTTGAGCATCACAAAAGCCACCGTCACAAGGCTTGGGGCGATGTCAATTTTTATCGTATCGGCTGCTTTACACCCCTCAACAGACGTGACAATAACGGCGAAATTGCCCGATTGCCGCGCTACAAAAGCGCGGTTGCTGCTGCTGTCTTGCCATCTGTACGTTGAGCCAATCCCAGCGTTCAATGTGAGCGTCGGGGCGTAGCAAACGGTCGTATCTTTACCCAAGTTGACGATGGGCAAAGCGTTTATTTTAGCGTCCACACGACTGTTGACAATCTGGCATTCGTTGAAGGTGGTTTTCAAAAAATACGTGCCGCCAACCGAGCGATTTGCTTGCGGGAGGACAATGTTAAGGCTTGATGCAGTAAAACTGTTCGGCCCTGACCACTCAAATTGGGCAGCACGATTTGATGTATTATTTGAGATAGAAGTCGTAATTTTTAGCGTATCGCCTTCGCAAATCGGATTAGAAACGGCCAATACTGAGGGGGTGCTGCATGGCAGAACGGCGGCAAGATTGGTGCAACTGTTAAAGTTTTCATCATAAATCACACTGCCATTGTCGAGATTATTGATTTTTATAAAATCAACATAGCCCGAGCCTTTGAAGAAAAAATATAGGCCATTTGCCGTACACAATTTACCTGCAAACGGCACGCTGTAAACGACTACGTTGCCGTGGCTAAGCGTCAACACATGGTTGCTGAGTTTGATTGTCATCAACGACCACTGCCGCAAATCGCGCACGAGAGCAGGGTTGTTTTCCGTAACTCGTTGATTACCAACGAGTACGTAAGTAAACGGCTGTCCTTGCGGGTCGTTGCTCATCATCGCGCATCCGACTTTGCCGATGTCGGTTTCTAAGCCAAAGCCCACGTCGAAAGCAGCTTGACCGCCTTCGTTTGCATTATTCTTAAGTCGAATTTGAAGTTCAAAATTTTCGGACAGACAAATCGGCGTCGTATAATTGAAATGTGTAAAATAATTGGCAACGCTCGCACGTTGCGGGGAGAAGCCGAGGATACCGTTGCTGACATAATTGCAAATCGGCTGGTCAAGCAATTGGGTAGCGACATTAGGAATTGAGAAATCAACGACGTAGCCGCGCCAAGCCGATGCTTGTGCCATGAGTTGGGTTGCCAAAAATAGGCCGACAAAGAGGGTCAAAAAGCGTTTTTTCATCCGTGGTGTTTTAGTTCTAATGCGCTACGAATAGCTGCTTTAAATCGTGTTTGCTAATAGCTTTGATAGAATAAAGAGGCGATAGAAAATGCCCGACAGAGCGTGTGAAGACGTTGATAATCAATAGTTTATAAGTAGTTGTGTTCTCCACCAGACATTTTTCTATCGAATCAATGCGCCAAATCTGACGGTTTTTTACGCAATAGAAACACTAATTCACAGTCATTTGCATAAGGTTAACAAGTTGTTTAATGTGAGTTAAATGTATCTAGCTTTTGGCGCAGCAGCAGCCCTCATTATTTCATCAAAAAAGCCTTACAAAACGTGTGTTTTGTAAGGCTTTTTTGATAAAATACTGAGGGGCCTAAATTTCATACAACATCCTATTCTAGTAACTTCGAAAATCTCAATTTACCTCTACTTTCTGTCGAATGACCTTGTCATTGCGAGGAGGCACGGTTGCGAGGCACGAAGCAAAGCAATCTATTCATTTTTAGCAGAATTTTCCTCTAAAACAAGTCAATTCTGCTAATTTTAAAGCAAAAGTGGGCGCGAAAACTTAGAGATTGCTTTGCTTCGTGCCTCGCAACCGTGCCTCCTCGCAATGACAACTCGTTTCGCAGAGATTTAGAGAAAAGAGATTTCCGAAGTTACCAGTACTATTTCAGCGAGTTAATAGTTCAACATAAACAAACATTGCTTAAATCATTTGCAAATAGCTGATAATCAAGCCATTGCAAAACTTATCGTTCATCATTTATTAGCGTCGGTCGCTGCGTAATTTCATGGTATTTTATGACATCCTTAGCGTAATAATGCGTCACCATGCTTTTGCGTGTCCGTTGGGAGTCGTTGATTGCACTGCCGCCGTGAATCAAATTGGCGTGCCAAATTAACAAAGAACCTGCTTTGACGTGTAGCGTGTGCATCGGAAAATCTTCATGTGTCAAGACTTCTTCCACCTTATTTTCGTAGCCTGCATAGTTGCTGTCCACGGTCAACAAGGAGCTTTTATGTTCATAATCTTTATTCATCAGATAAGGCAAACGGTGGCTGCCAGGGTAGTATAAAAGCGGCCCATTATCGGCGTCGGTGTCTTCGAGGGCAATCCACGAGGCGAGCATATAGCCTTGCGGGTGCGTCGTCATGTGTATGCTGTCGGAATGCGCTCGTTGTTGACTGCCGTGGATAAAATTGATGGTTTGAAAGGGGATAATTTCCTTCCCTAAAATAAAAGCTAAAAGCGCGATTAATTCAGCATTTGCCGCCATATCGTGCAAAATTGCCGATTTTTTGAAGGCAAACATGATTTTTCCGTTTGGCAATTGCTCAATTTTACCCGTTTCTAAGAGCCGTTCGATGTCGGCGTTTGCTTGCTGAACTTGGTCGAGCGAGAAGAAATTATCCAAAATAATGTAACCACTTTCGACCCAACCAACAAGTTTTTCTTGCATAACGGGCGAAAATTCGGCGTATTTAGGATGGTTTTTTAGCTTTTCCAAGGCGTCGGGTTGGTCGAGCCACGGACTCGGATTGTCCAAATCTGTAAAATCTTCGCTGCTCAATGTCCAAAACAAAGGCTTTTTGAAATGGGCATTTTTATACGCCGCTTTGTTGTGCGTCAGTTCTTTGCTGTGCAAAAAATTATAGACAATGTAAGTCAGTTTAAAACCGCGTAGGAATTGGATGATTTTTTTCATGTTTTTAGACCCCCTCAGTATTTTTTGATTAATAGAATATTTTAACGCCATAAAAAGAGCTTTCTAACGCAAATGTAGGCTATAATTGTTTTTAATTTAGTTACACTAATTTTTAACGCAATAGAAAAAGTAAAAATCATTTAAAATGAACAATATTAAAATCACAAACACACTAACGGGCAACTTAGGCTCTATTTTATTCGCTATTTTAGCAGGTTTTAGCCTTTATTTTTGGCAAGAAAGAACGCTCATTCTTGATGCGGCTTTTCAAAGTTATTTATTTATTTCAACGGGTCTTCCTGCTATTATGGTTGAAAGATTTGGGGCTGGATTGACGCATTTATTGCCATTAATGGGCGTTTATTTAGGTTTCAGCTTAAAAAGCGTACTTATTTTGTATTCCTTTTCGATTGTCTTATTTCATTATGTCTTGTTTTTTATCAGCAAAAACGTCCTTAAAAACAATGCTTTAGCGTTAGCAATAATGCTTTTTAATGTATTTTTAATTGGCGACGCTTTCTTTTGGATGCAAAATGAATTGTTACAAGGCATTTCACTCATGTTTGTGATGTGGGGATTTTTTATTAAAAAACAAGCTATAAATGATTATCATTGGTGGGATTATTTAATTGGCATTGGGTTAATTACAACTGTTATCTATTATCATCCACTTATTATTTTTCCGTTGGCTTATGTTTGGTTATTTTTATTTATTGATGAAAAACAATTTATTAATAAACGTTTATTATTTATTTTATTAGGTTTATTTATCCTTATCTTTCTATCAAAATACCTTTTAAGACAACCTAATTTTTACGATAGAGGCATGACAAGTCAATACGTAAAAGAATTTCATTTTTCGATAAATGAATTAATGCAATCAAAAGGTTTAAATATGCTTAAAACACATCTTTCAGACAGTTTTTTATTTCTAATTCCCGCTTTTTTATGGGTAAATATTTTTTATTTTAAAAACAAAAAACACTTTAAATTAGCTTTATTTAATGCGTTCTTTATTGGTTATTTTATCCTAATTACACAACGTTATTTGGACGATACGCGTTGGTATAGTGCCGAATGTCATTATCAACCACTTGCTGTTTTCTTGATTATTCCTTTGATTTGGGATATTTTACCTACAATTCGCAATAAAAAAGCTGTTTTAATAGGAATTTTTATTTTTTTATGTGTCAAACTATTCTTTATTTTTCAAACGCATATCCCTTATACAGAACGCCTTAATTACATTATTGATTTAGTAAACACCCCCTCAGTAAATCAGCATAAAAAAGTAATTATAAACGAACAACAAATAAATAAAGAAAAACTCATGATGACATGGGGAATGCCTTACGAAGCCTTACAAATATCCGCTTTAAAATCGCCTGATTCTGCTAAAATTATTGTTATAACTGATAATAATTTAGAAAAAGAAAACGAATTATTAAATAGTAAAGATTCAATGGTGACGTTTTTAATGTTGCCTAAAATAGCATTTAAAGACTTGCCTAAAAATTATTACAATTTGACAGATACAAGTGCTTATAAATTGCTGAACATCAATTTTTCGGAACAAAAATAGGCCTCTCAGTATTTTAGCTGCTTGGCGCGTTGTGATAGCTTCAAAAAGTGGCTTATTGGGTTTGATACGTCTAATATGTTGTTTCAGAAACCCCTTTTGTTGATTTTTGGGCTTTGGTTTTTGCAAAAGATTGGGTTTCTAAAAATATTCAAGCTACTTAGTTTGTTTTTTAAACTAAGAGCCGTAACTTTGTGGCCTTAATCACTTATTTGGCGAGGGAAATCGCCTGTACATTTTAAAATACACTCATTTATGGGATTCGCTTTAGCAGAAAAAGAATTGACAAAAAAAGGGTTTCTCGACCTCGAAGTTGACCCGACGCTCGACCTCGTAGCGGAGATAAATCGCTTGAAAAAAGAGAAAAATGCCGTTATTTTGGGGCATTATTACCAAGATTCGGAGATTCAAGACATTGCAGATTTTATCGGCGATTCGCTTCAATTGTCGCAGCAAGCGGCCAAAACGGACGCCGATATGATTGTTTTTGCGGGTGTACATTTTATGGCCGAGACGGCTAAAATGTTGTCGCCCAACAAAAAAGTGTTGCTGCCCGACCTCAAAGCGGGTTGCTCGCTCGCCGATAGTGCACCTGCTCATTTGTTCAAAAAATTCAAGGACGCACACCCGAATCACGTTGTTGTGAGCTACGTCAATTGCACGGCGGAGTTGAAAACCTTGACGGATATTTGCTGCACGTCGTCGAATGCCGTCCAAATTATTGAGAGTATTCCGAGGGATAAGCCGATTATTTTTGCGCCCGACAAGAATTTGGGCGCGTATTTAATCAAAAAAACGGGCCGCGACATGGTTTTGTGGAACGGGGCGTGCATGGTGCATGAGATTTTTTCGGTCGAAAAAATCACCAAATTGATGCACCGCTACCCGAACGCCTTGATGATTGCCCACCCCGAATGTGAAGCCCCGTTGCTCGAAAAAGCGCATTACATCGGCTCGACAAGCGGGATGCTGAAATTTACGCAACAAAATCCTGCGACTGAATTTATCGTGGCGACCGAAGCGGGGATTTTGCACCAAATGCAATTGGCATCGCCGAATAAAACCTTCATTCCTGCACCACCGACGACGAATTGCGCGTGCAACGAATGCCCGTACATGAAGCTCAATACGTTAGAAAAATTGTATTTGTGTTTGAAATACGAACTGCCCGAAATTGTCTTGTCAGAGCGTATCATCCGCGAAGGACGGCAATGTATTGACCGAATGTTGGATATTTCGGCAAAAGCGGGGTTGATTTGATATAAAAAATTCTCCAAGGGTTGCAACCCTTGGAGAATTATAAATAATTGATAATCAATATTTTATGAATTTACATGCCCCCTTAGCAGCAATTTCTAATGTAAGACAAATACGTTCTTTGACATAACTTATTCTAATTTTGCGTGATGAATTCACTTGTTATTGCGACCGAACTTAGTTTAGA
>JAYSRS010000647.1:0-8080 GCA_043720935.1 Saprospiraceae bacterium | reverse complement strand
TGGCGATTTTCGAGCGCAGCGAGAAAGAGCCAGTAAAATACGCTTTTATTTACTTAACGTTTCTAAGAGTTAGTAAGTCGATTTTTTTAACTAAAACATACATGAAACCTTGGAAACATGGCAAGTACCTTATTTAAAAAACTGCTTGAACGCGTGCCAAAAGAAACGGAAGAAGAAGTGTACCGTTTAGTAAACAAAAAATGACTCGACAATACCCCTCAGTAAAAACGCCGTTTTTCACTCATTTTGAGTGAAAAACGGCGTTCTTACTGAGGGGGCGTATTATTAACAAGCATGGCTGTATTTGGGCAGAACTTAAAACAGTTTCTTAGTATTTACACGCTTTTTGTTAAGATTTTCCTTAGAAAAATTGTTTTTACCTTCGATACCACCTCTTTTTCTATTTTTACATTTTTACATCTGAAATTTGAAACTTAACATCTGATGGCAATGTGCCGCGCAATGATTTATGACATCTGAAATTCGTTCCTCCAACACACCACCGCCGCAACATTTTGAATCCATTGACTTGCTACGCGGCTTGACGGCTATTGTCGTGGCTTTTTACCATTTCAGCGATTTTTTTCTGCCCAAAACCAACTGGCTGCACCGTGCTTTTAGCGAAGGCTATTTGGGCGTGGAGGCATTTTTTGTCATTTCGGGTGTGGTGATTCCCTTATCTTTTGCTCAAAAAAATTATAATATTGAGCAATTTAAGACCGTCGTCACTAAACGCATTATCCGCATTGAACCCGCTTATTGGGCGAGCATTGTCTTGATGATTTTGATTGATGTGTTCGGAGGGCTTTACGAGCGCGGAGCGTGGCCTAATTTCAACGCTTTTAACCTCTTTTTGCACATTTTTCACGCAAACGGCGTGTTTAACGAGCCGTGGCTACGCGGTATTTATTGGACATTGGCCATTGATTGGCAGTTTTATTTGTTTGTTTGTTTGGCTTTTCCGTTGTTCAATCGGCCCGAATATTGGGCGCGTTATCCACTTTATGCCCTGTTTTTAAGTGGTCATTGGGCAGCTTCTTACGCTTGGTTGCCTTATCACATTGTACCTTTTGGAGCAGGTGTGGCCTTGTTTCACTACTACCGAGGTTACGCGAATCGGTGGGAACTTGCGGCGATTTTAGCGGCTCTGTTGTTCGCTCATTTCAAAGCGTTCAATTACGAACATTGTCTCGCAACGGCCATTTCTGTCGGCATCATTTTATTCATCAAAAAAGTGGGCAGCATTGGGAAATTCCTAGGAAAAATCGCTTATTCTTACTATTTAACCCACGTTTTTAGCGGTTGGACAATACTCAATGGCTTAGCGATGCGCACCAAAGACCCGACAATTTTGACTATTGGCGTCTTTGTTGCCGTTTTAATCAGCATTCCGTTTGCCCAATGGTTTTACAAAAAAGTGGAAGAACCGACAATGGCGTGGGCAAAAAAAGCCAACTAAACGCATGGTTCAGTTGGCTTTTTCGTAACGAAACATCGGCGAGGTTCACAAACATCGCTAACGTTAAATTACCTCAATTTTTAATCACATACGTTTTTTTCTCTAAGCCTACACCTTTGATTGTCAGTGACTTCCATTGCTTTGGCAATTTAGGCGTGTATTTTTGGACAATCCCCGCGTCCGTAATTTCTAGGCCACCAAAACCGAAAATGAGTGTTTGCAAAAAGCCACCTGCACCCGTTGCGAAATACGGATTTGTACCACCTGCTGTCTCGGCCAAAACGCCGAAAGGCGGTGCGCCATTTGGTTTGTACGAATCCAAAAACTGGTTGTAAGCCGTTTCGGTATTGTTCAAACGGGCGTTCAAAATGCAAAAAATCGCTTGCGCCATCGCAGGGCTTGAGCCTTTCATACCTGGCACATTGTCGCCCAAAGTCTTCCAATAATAGGCCAAATCCTTACGAATTGTCGCTTCATCAGTCACAATACTGAGGGGGTAGCTGAGCAAGTTGACGTCGGTTTGTTTTATCGGTTCACCGTTGTAAGTGGCGTGTTCGCGGGTTGTTCCGTCGGGAAATTTCAAGATAACCAAGCCCTCTTGAACGGTTTTCCACATAGGATTGACGGGTTCGCCGAGTTCAGCCGCCGCTTTTTGAGCATAACCCAACACTTCTTTTGCGATGCCGTTTGTGAAGGCATTATCGTCCACATTTTCGGCCCATTCATCGGCGCAAACGACGTTGATAATGTGGTATTTACCGTCTTTTCCGAGTTCCGAACGCGCTGTCCAAAAGTCGGCAGTTTCCTTCAAAACGGGAAATCCTTTCTCGCGTAGCCACTTTTTATCCTTCGTTACTTGGTAATATTTCCACATAGCGTAGCCGACGCAACCCGTGATGTGGTGCTCAAATGGCCCCGACAAAGCCCAAACGGGCGTCCCTTCTTGCCCCGTATCGTCACCTTCCCACGGGTATTTTGCCCCCTTGTAACCATAGCTGACAGCGTTATTTTTAGCGGCTTCGAGACCTTTGAAACGGTATTCCATCGGCGATTTGGCGATTTCAGGATGCAGTGCCAACATCGGCGGGAACATCCATAGTTCTGTATCCCAAAAAACGTGGCCATTGTAGCCTAAACCCGACAAACCCATCGGTGACAACGAGTAAGACGTGCCTTCTCGAGCAAAGGAATACAAGTGATAAAGTGCAGAATGTACCGCCCGTTGTGTCTCCACATCGCCTTCGATTAAGATGTCAGATTGCCATAAATCTGCCCACATTTGACGATGACGCGCCAAAATGCGCTCTTTTTTCTCCAAAGCGGCGAAGATTGTCATGCGTTCCGCTTCGTTTTGTGGGTCAGCACTTTGCGCTGTTGAGATAACCGAACCAATGACGGAAAAACGGTAGGTTTCACCCGCTTTCAAGGTCTTTTTGAATTTCAAAAGGTGCATATTATTGTCCCATTCTTCGTGAATCACGCGGGGTTCTGAACCATGTTTTTCTTCAAATAAAAACGTATTCGACACCGCCAAAGTCAAACGACCCGTCGGTGATTTGGCGACTGATGTCATCAAAGGAATGACAATATGTGGGCGGTCAATTTCCGCATAAAAATTTTTAACGTCTTTCAAATTGTCGGGCGACTCGATAACGCTTGCGGGAATAATCGTACAGGCTTTTTGGGCCGTAATTTCCACATTTATCAAGGCCGTATGCGGCATTTGGCGCAAAGCCATAACTTCATGCTTCACCGAAAGTACGTCTTTGTACAAAAAAGTGGTGGCTAAAGTGGCGTTTTTCATGTCCAACGTCTGTTGATAATCCGCAATGTCAGCGCGGCTCAAACGGCGACTTTGTCCGTTCGTTTCGACGTCGAGATTCATGTTGGCGAAGCTAAACACTTTCATAATATTCGACACGCGTCCACGTCCGTAAGTGTCGAACGCGCCGTTTAAAACCACGTCTTTTACTTGCATCGGATTGGGCGACGAGACGATGCCAATCATGCCATTTGCAACCGTTACGCCGAAGTATTTGGCAGGGTCAATATTGCGCGCAACGATGTTCCATTCGTCGGAAGCAGTGGGTGTTTGCCCCTTCAGTATGTTGCCGTTTAGGTGTGCCACGAGCGCGGCAGTGAGTGCTAAATATTTAGCTAAGTATTTGATTGTCATTCTTTTAAAGCGTTGTTTAATTAAAATTTGAAAATAAAATAAAAAGCAATGATAACGTTTTTTTAGAGAACAGGGCAAAATACTGAGGGGGGGTAAAAACCTGAAATTTATTTCTCAAAAGCTGTAACCTTTTCCTTGATTGCCCCATCTTAGTTTCAGACAGTACGACGGGCGGAGAAAAAGTAACTTTTTTAACTTTTTTTTAACCTTTTTATGTCATCGTTTCGTCATTCATGCGTATATTTGTCTCATTAAAAATTCTTAAACCTGTTCATTAGAAATGAAATCTACGTCAGTAAAAAACGCCTTGTTCGCCGCACTCGTTCTTGTTAGCTTGAGTTGCTTCGTTTATGTCAATACGACCGCCGTTGACCGCGCTTTGCAAGTTGAAGGCGTTGCCCCATCTGCCGTTTTACGTGCGGAAAAATCACCTAAAACTGCCCAAATGACAGATTTAGCCCTGCTTAAAAGTGCTATTTCATTGGTTCAGAAATTTTTTCCTGCAAGATAAATAGCTTTTTCTAAGCTAAAAAATGCCGCGTCCCTAGTTTTCTCAACGGAAGGCTAGGGACGCGGCGGTTTTAAAATTCAGACTTGACAACTTTTGCAAAATTTGTCAAGTCTGAAGCAATTCTACTCAATATCTCACTTTTTCAAGCCAATTTCGCGCAACCGTTCGTCCAAATAATCACCCGCCGTAATTGGTTCGTAGGCCAAAGGCGTGGCTTCAGATACCGTTTGTGGCAAGCACGACAAATCCATTTCGCCAATCGGATGTAAGAAAAATGGAATGGATAGACGCGGTAAATGCCATTCCGAAGGTGGCGGGTTGACCACCCGATGCGTCGTTGATTTCAAGTAATTATTGGTCAAGCGTTGCAACATATCGCCGACGTTGATGACGATTTCCGCTTCTTCTGGCACAACATCTTTCCATTCGTTTTCCATCGTCAGCAACTGCAAACCACCCGCCGATGCACCGACCAAAAGTGTAATCAAATTAATGTCTTCGTGCTGTTCAGCTCGAATGGCAGTTTTGGGTTCTTCCCGAATCGGTGGATAATGAATGGCCCTCAAAATTGAGTTGCCAAACGTGATTTTATCATCAAAATACGACTCGCCGATGTCCAAATGCAAGGCAATCGCCCGCAACAATGACCCGCCCGTTTGCTCAAAGGCTTGGTACAATGCCATTCCGAGAGCGACAAAACGCGGTTTTTCCGCTACGTGCAAATTGTCGGGATAAATGCTTTTTTGCGGATGCCCTGCGGGAACTTCTTGTCCAATTTGGTAAAATTCCTTCAAATCGGCCACTGTTGACTGCTTGGCGTGTTCTTTTCCAAACGACGTGTAGCCGCGTTGTCCCGCCAAAGACGGCACTTCGTATTGTCTTTTTACATCAACCGAAAGGCCAAAAAAACTTTTAGCTTCCGCATAAAAATCATCAATCAAGGTTTTGGGAACGCCGTGATTAATGACGCCGACGAAGCCGACTTCATGAAAGGCTTTGCCCAATTCGGCCACAAAAGCGGTGCGTTGTGCCGTTGTGCCGTGGGTGAACGTAGATAAATCTAGGACGGGAATGGTGCGTTTCTTTTCCATTTGCAACGAATTTAATTGGTGAATTAAAAACTTATTTTTAGCAAAAATATACCTTTTTTTGTCAAAGTCAAACCCTTTC
This sequence comes from Saprospiraceae bacterium, assembly GCA_043720935.1. Lineage (GTDB taxonomy): Bacteria > Bacteroidota > Bacteroidia > Chitinophagales > Saprospiraceae > JAAFJT01. Next base: position 2,764 of record JAYSRS010000647.1, on the reverse strand, counting down.
TTTCAGAGTATCCCCCCGATTCAACAAAATGTAATTGCCTTGAACATCAAGATAGACCCCCTCAGTAAAAATGGGTTTGAAATGGTGTTGGAAGAATAAATCGGCGGCATTTTTATCTTTTTTGAAGTGCGCCAACTTGTTAAACAATAAGATTCCGTTCGGTGCGAGCAGTTTTTTTAAGGCTAAGAGGAAATCTTCTTGTTCCAATTCGGTCGGCACGATGTCGTCGAGAAAAACATCCATACAAATCATATCGAATTTTTCTTCCGAAAAACTCGCGTAGGTATAGGCGTCCGAGAGGTGAAATTCGATGCTCGATTTTAGGTTACAGACCGTATATTTATTGGCCAATTTCAATACTTCGGGGTCAATTTCGACCGCCGTGTAGTGGTATTTTTTATGAAAAAGCGTTTCCAACATCAGCGGAATACTGCCCAAACCAAAGCCTAGAATCAATACATTGTTTATTTTTAATCTATCTAAATCAATCCGTTTGAAGGCTTTAGAGAAATTATCGTACAATTCGCCGTAGCTATAAATCGCGTTTTCCGTCAGCAGTTGGTACTGACCGCGTTTCATAATCACGTTTAGATACGGGTTGTAGCCACTCTCCGCAGTTTCGATGGGAATGTCAATGATGTAGCTCAAAAGCCGTCGCCAAATAGGTTGTTTCATGTGTCGTGCTTTTATTATAAAAAGGTCGGCCAAAGTAGGCGTTTTCCTAAAATTTTCATCCTTTTTTGTTCTACGAAATAAGAAAAATCATTTTAACTGTCTTTTGACAAGCAAAAACGCGCTTGGTGTTTACTTTTGCGGAGCTAATTAAAAACCTCGACGCCGACGTTGGACAGTCAAAGTACCCCCTCAGTATTTTCAGCGTTTCACCTGAAATATTCATCCTTTATAATTCATCATTTTTTAAAATAGAATCATGCCTTTAGATCAGATAGACGTTGACCAAATGGAGACTTACGAAGTAAAAAAAACGGATGAAATGTCGTTTTGGCAGCACCTCGACGAGTTGCGAAAGCGGCTGATGCGTTCGGTTTTGGCCATTTTAGTCGGTGTCATTGGCGTTTTTGCCCTCGGCGAAAGTTTTTTTCTAGCCGTTATTTACGCACCGATTAGTAAAGAGTTTGTTACGTATGGCTTCATGTGCGATTTAGCTAAAAAAACGGGTGCGAGTGGTTTGTGCATTGAACCGCCAAAATTGACGCTCATCACCACTGAAATCGGCGAAGTTTTCTTCAAACAGATGCAAGTAGCCGTCGTTGTGGGCCTTCTGGTTGCCTTACCCTTCATTTTTTGGCAAATTTGGTTGTTCATAAAACCAGGTTTGATGAAAGAAGAAGTTAGGGCGGCTCGGGGTTTTGTAACAATTTGCTCGGGTCTTTTTGCCGTAGGTGTCTTATTTGGTTACTTTATTATCACGCCATTTGCCGTCTCTTTTTTGGCCAATTACACGATGGGCGGCATTGGCGGCACAGCAACACTCGATTCTTACATCGGCTATTTGACCATGTTTACGCTGCCGATTGGTATCGTTTTCGAGTTGCCCGTCATTATTTATTTTTTATCTATGATGGGTCTTGTGACGCCGACATTTTTGAAAAGCTATCGCCGCCAAATTTTCGTCATTTTGCTCATCGTTGCGGGTATTATTACGCCTTCACCCGACATGGTATCGCAACTTTTGGTCTTCGTTCCGCTCTATTCTCTCTTTGAAGTGGGGATAATTGTCTCTGCAAGGGTACATAAAAAACGGATGGCAAAACTTCAGTGATTTCGGATTTGAGATTTCAGACTCCGAAATCCGAAATCCCACATCCGAACTCCGAAATTCTAATATGTTGAATCAGATACCCAACCCCCGAAAGGCGGAGAGAAGCGGCGTGCTTCCTCCGCCTCTCGTTCTTTTTGGAGGCGTTCTTGTTCGTCGAGATAGTCTTGATAACGTTCGGCGCGGGTGCGGTCGAAGGCATCGGCGGCGAAAAAAGGGTATTTTTTATCGTCTGATACTGAGGGGGCCTCAATTTCCTCTGCTTCAAGGTCGCTTTTGAAAAAATAGGCGATGAAGATGCCCATAACTGCGCCAATCAAATGACTGTCCCAACTTATATTTTTTTTCAAAATTTCTGCCGTTGGCAAAAGCCCTTCAACCATCCCACTGTAAAACATCAGCACGAGCAGCGACAGAATAATGCTACGAACGCTGCGCCTAAAAACGCCCGTCCAAAAAACGAAGGACACCAAGCCATAAACAACGTAGCTCAAACCGATGTGAAAAACGCCCGTTCTAGCAAAAATCCAAACAAAAAAACCCGAAAGGAAGTAAATCAAGATAAAAGCGCGCATGGCAACGGTCGGAAAAAAGTAAATCACCATCACCGATGTTATTAAAAAAGGGACAGAATTGGACATCAAATGCGCCCAATCGGCGTGCAAAAGCGGGGCAAATAGGATGCCGCGCAAGCCCAAAGTGTCGCGTGCGTAGATGCCCCAATAGCCCAAATCAAGGTCTAAAAACGTTTGGAAAATGTGAATAACCCAAATCGCCAACGTGAAAATAAGTGGAAATTTGAGGCTGTCGAGAAACGTTGCTATTGGGCTTTTAGCCGTCTCTATTTCGTATAAATTATTACTAACCAATTTTTTATGTATTTAATTATACTTTTATTTCTTAGTACATGACAAAAAAGGCTTTTTGCTCGCTTCGCTCGCAAAAAGGAGGAGATGTGGTTCAAATTTCGGGCTTTGCCCGAAA
>JAYSRS010000646.1:0-8088 GCA_043720935.1 Saprospiraceae bacterium | reverse complement strand
AACAAGCTGCCTCCTAAAAAATCCTTCAGATGGCGATTTTCGAGCGCAGCGAGAAAGAGCCAGTAAAATACGCTTTTATTTACTTAACGTTCCTAAGCCATGCTCTTTTTTTAGTTAACTCATCATTTATTAGGAACGCGAAATAAATAAAAGCGCATTTTAATAACTCCGAAGGAGTTAAACATGAATAGAAAAAATAGGTAAAATATCTCCCAACTCCGAAGGAGTTAAACATGAATAAGCGCATTATTCATGTTTAACTCCTTCGGAGTTGGGGAAATCGCGTTATTACTGTTCCTATTCATGTTCAATCCTTGCAGGATTTGGAAATGCGCTTTTATTTATTTCACATTCCTTACTGATAATTTCGCATTTAATTTTAATTATTTTTATCTTTGTACTTGAAAAAATTTTTATTAACTAAAAAAAACAAACTTGCTACAATGATGAAGAAATGCTTTTACACAACAAGCCTTTTTTTGTTGGCCTTCCCCATGTTTTCTTTTGCTCAAACCCTTGCAGGGAACTACGAGCGCGACAAAGACTTTATGGATGCCCCCTCAGTATTAATCCTCAAATCGGACGGAAATTTTGAAATTTCGACGGGTGTAACGAGTGTTCGTGGCACTTACACGGTGGCCGATGGAAAAATCAACTTCACAGACCGCGTAGGCGATTATCCTGACACAATGGCAGGTGCAGGCGTTTATGAAATGAACTTAACGGGCGGCAAATTGACCTTAAAAACGGTCAAAGACAAGGCGATTCAACGGCGGCACGTTTTGACGGCGGCGAGTTGGAAACGGATGAAGGATTGATTGTCAAGGATTTAAAGTAAAAAAATGGGCAAACGCACGACTTGTGCGTTTGCCCATTGTCTTTATTCATTTAATAAAATTACCACTGCTTATTAATTCTAATTGTTACGACGAAATTGACGGGCGAATCTGTTTTAAATTCCGCAGGAGGATTGCCATTTTCAAATAATAATTCTTGAGCGCGTTTCACCCCATAATTAAAACGATTGACGTGCTTTAAATTTTTCATCGCTTCAGCAATAATCGGATTGCGGTAATCACTTGTATTAGGAAAATTATCGGGCCGTGCATTGCCATAAAGAGAACCCGCGTTGTGAATCTCGATTTTATCAGCAAATTCATAGATATAAATCGGGGTATTAGATGCATAATCACGGTGCATAACAGCATTCATCGTCAATTCGCGCAATGACCAATATGGATAATTAGACACCGTTTTTTCTGCGAATCCTTCTCCTTTAACGGGTCTTTCGGCGACCACATTAAATTCTAAGAAATTAGATAAATTTTTCAAAACATCAATTAATGTCCCCGAAAAGACCTTTTCTGCTAGCACTTTGCTTGTCATTGTCGTCCCTTCAAACTTCACGTACTGCACGTAAGCTCCAGGAAAATGTAGTTTCGCATTAGGTGTCAACAATAAAATTCCTGCATTCGTCGGGCAATCGTATCTCAATTCATACAAACGTAACGATGCCAATTGTTGTCTCAAATCTCGATTATTGACTATTAAAGTTTCTTCATCAATAGCCGTTGGCAGATACGTCAATTTGAATAAATCAATGCTTAACTCCTTCAACGACGCACCTATACACGGCCAAGCATCGAATGTTTGCATATTTGATGCACGTTTTTCAATCAAACGCCGTTCCTCGGTTTCATTAGCAATGGCTTTTGTCGGCCCTACGCGAATGCACAACTTACCTTTGTAGCGAACAGGCGGCATAAAAGCGGGTTGCACTTCAATAACGATAATATCCCCTTTTTCAAAGGATTCAACATGAACAGACATGGCTGGTTGTGGCAAAATTTGTCCATTATGTCGAATAGCCGCCAAGTTTTTTAATAACGCATCCGTTGCTTTCAAACCCGACAATTCACCATTGTCTTTAAGGCCAATGAGTAAATAACCCGCTTTTTGATGGTTCGGATAATCATTGGCAAACGCACAAATAGCCTCACTAAATTTATCAATATTAGTTGTAGATTCAGTCCGTTCGATACGGTCAGACTCCAAACTATTCAACAATTCTTCTAATTGGAGAGCCGCTTCGTGCGGCTCTCCAATCTTAAAATTTGCGGTATTTTCAGCCGATACCCCCCCTCAGTATTTGTAGTGTTTTCAACGTTTTCAACCGTATTTGAAGAAATTTTCGCCAAACTCTCCTCTAAAATCCCAATCCGCGCCAACGCATCCGCTTGTTTTTTCTGTTCAGCCGCCACAACTTCGGGCTTTGCATTCGCCACAAAACGCTCGTTTGAGAGCTTCGCATTGACCGATTTCAAAAAGCCTTGTTGGTGTGCCAATTCTTTCAACATTTTCTCGCGTTCTTCTTCGACATTAATCGTTTCGGTCAATAAAACGTAGCATTTTAACGTACCTGAAATAAAGGCGACGCTGTTGTTAACGTCTTCGAAAGTCGTTGTAAATGAGTCTAAATTAGCCATTTTGACAATCATTTCGGTCACGCCGCTTGTTGACAACAAATCAGAGACCCCCTCAGTATTTTGAAGTTTTACGGTCAATAATTCTTTCATTTTAATGCCTTTAGAATTACGGACTTCTCTAATTTTAGACACCATGTCTTTCGCCGTTTCAACGTGACTAACTAATTGATTGTCAATGCGTTTTGCCTTCGGGTAATTCTCGACGATGCAATCTTTTGTCGCCCCACGACGCCCCAATTTTTCGGCTTCTAATTGATTCAATTGATAATAAATTTCTTCCGTTACGAAGGGCATAAACGGATGCAGCATGACCATCAATTTTTGGAACAAATTAGTCGTTGCTTGCAAAGTTGCTTTGTCAATCGGTTGCTGATAGTCGGGTTTTATCATCTCCAAATACCACGAGCAGAAGTCGTCCCAAATAAAAGAATACAATTTAATCAAGCCTTCCGACAAACGGAATTGGGTGAAATCGTTTTCAATATCCGTAATCGTTGCCGACATTTTGTTCTCAAACCATTTTATAGCCAATTGATTGTCAATAGGTTGCGCTTTTTCGGCGTCAATATCCCAATTGTTCAACAAGCGCAAAGCGTTCCACATTTTGTTGGAAAAATTACGGCCTTGCTCACAGAGTTTGTCGTCAAATTTCAAATCGCCTCCCGCAGGGCTTGAACTCAAAACGCCAAAACGCACGCCGTCCGCGCCAAATTCTTCAATCAAACCCAAGGCATCGGGCGAATTACCCAACGATTTTGACATTTTACGCCCTTGTTTGTCGCGCACCATGCCCGTAAAATAAACACTTTTGAACGGTCGCTCTTGCTTCCACTCATAACCCGCCATCGCCATACGAGCGACCCAAAGAAAAATAATGTCCCAACCTGTCACCAAGACACTTGTGGGATAATAGTAATTAAATTCTTCAGAATTTTCAAAACCGTTGAATACCGAAATTGGCCACAACCAAGAGCTTGCCCATGTGTCCAGTACGTCTTCATCTTGTTTTAAGTCTGAAATAGTGATAACCTCATTTGGAAACTTAGCTTGCGCTTGAATTAAAGCCTCTTCAATTGTTTCCGCGACAAAAAGCCCCCCGCCCCCCGAAGGGGGAGACGAGACACCCTCTACGACTTTTACCGACGCTTTGGAAGTCGTAGAAGTCGCCATATCTCCCCCTTCGGGGGTCGGGGGGCTGTAGTAGTACGCAGGAATTCGATGGCCCCACCACAACTGCCGAGAGATGCACCAATCTCGAATATTGCCCATCCAATGCCTATAAGTGCTTTTAAATTGCTTTGGAAAAAAGGCGATATAATCAGTCTCAACGCCTTGTAAAGCAGGGTCGGCGAGTTGTTTCATATCAACGTACCATTGCAACGACATACGCGGCTCGACGACGGTATTTGTCCGCTCGGAACGGCCAATATTGGTTTTATAATCCTCTAATTTGACCAAATTCCCCGCATCGGACAACAGTTTTTTCATGTGCCGACGTGCCTCAAATCTATCCACACCGACAAGCGATGCGATACCGCATTTCTCATTGAGTGTACCATCTTCATTGAGTAAATCAATAATATCTAAGCCATATTTTTTACCCAATTCGTAGTCATTCGGGTCATGTGCAGGGGTGATTTTCAACGCACCTGTTCCAAAATCAATATCGACATATTCGTCAAAAATGATAGGAACAGCGCGATTTATCAAGGGAACAATCACTTTTTTACCCACCAAATGCGCGTAACGCGGGTCTTTCGGATGAACGGCCACGGCCACGTCGGCCATGATTGTTTCGGGCCGTTGCGTCGCAATTGTGACCCCAGCCCCCAGCCCCGAAGGGGAGTTTTCACTACCTTCAAGTCCCGAAGGGGAGTTTTCATCTTCTAGGAAATATTTGACATAAAAAAGTTGCGCTTGCTCCTCGCCATGAATCACTTCTTCGTTCGATAAAACGGTTTTGGCTTCGCAATCCCAATTCACCATGCGGTAATCGCGGTAGAGTTTTCCTTTGTTGTATAAATCAACAAAAACTTTAATAACGTCCTTAGAATAACTAGCATCCATCGTAAACGCCGTGCGTTCCCAATCGCAAGACGCGCCGAGTTTACGGAGTTGTTTCAAGATTTTACCGCCGTATTCTTCCTTCCATTCCCATGCGTAGGCGAGAAATTCCTCACGCGTCAAGTCCGATTTTTTAATGCCGCGTTCACGCAACATCCGCACAACTTTGGCCTCCGTTGCAATCGACGCGTGGTCTGTTCCCGGCACCCAAACGGCATTTTTACCGTCCAAACGCGCTTTTCTAATCAAAGCATCTTGAATTGTATTGTTGAGCATGTGGCCCATGTGCAGCACGCCCGTGACGTTCGGCGGCGGAATGACAATGCTAAACGGCTCGCGCTCGTCGGGCGTGTTGTGGAAATAACCCTTGCCTTCCCAATGCGCGTACCACTTGTTTTCAATATCGGCGGGTGTGAATTTTGCTGTTAATTCTGACATAAATAATAACGTATTTAATTTAAACGCATATATTTTTTGTCATTCAAAAGGAATCTCTATTTTATGTACACAATAGAGATTCCTTCTGAATGACAAAAAAACGCAAAAGTAAAAAAATGCTTCGGAAAAAGTACCCCCTCAGTATCGTGCCGTTTTTCTTATTGAAAAATCGCCTTACAAACTGTCGGTTGCAAGGCGATTTTAGATTTATACTGAGGGGGTGTTATTGTCATCAATCGTTAAGGGTACTTTTATTTGTAATTCTTTTTCAACGAAAATCTTAAAACTTGGATTTTGAGGATATTTATCCATTAAAACCTTATTTTCGATAAATGATTTTGATATTGTTTGGTAAGTCGGCACTTCTCCCAATTTATTTTTCTTTATAGCTTTTCGACGCAATTCATTTGGATTATAAGGCTTTTTACCTTTCTTATTGCCTTGAATTGGCTCTCCTATTTCAACCCATTTATCACTCAATTTATAAAAACAATTGTTTGTTGCAGCTTTGTTTTGGTCAATATAATAAAGCGGCAATAACCAACATTCAATTTCGTCCACTGAAATAGCATATAAAATCCGACGCTTATTTTGATTGAGGAAATCAGTACCAAATTTTTCTATAAATAAGTTTTCAAACTTCTGTTTGACATTATTGACGACTTCATTAACGGGTAATTTTCTGCCTTGTTCATCAAATGTTTTTACATCATAGTTTTTATCATGAGCGCAATCAGTATCAATTTGTATGACAATAAAGACATCTTTGGCGTCAAAAGCGCGAAAAAAGCGTTCTGAACCGCAATAATCAAACACTTTATACCAATTTCCGAAACTTTCGGGCGGGTTTTCATGCTTTGGTTTTTTAGCGTTTTCATTAGTTTCGTCTGTATCAGGTTGTAACACTTTAATGATTAAATCTGGGTCAGAGAAATAGCCATAAAGGATGTTTTTAATAACAGCATGGTCAGTTTGACCTTCACAAATGAGTCTAAACTCTATCATTGATTAAAAATTATCGGGTAAACCACCTAAATATCCTCTCAAAAATTGTTCTGATAGCGGCAAAGGACGTTGCCCTTCGGGTGTTTCGGTTTTGAAAATACGGGTTACTTTAGTATGTCCATAAGCGTTGCGATAAACGACAAACAAACGCTGGTCAGTATCATTTAGGTTTAGACCATCTAAAATTGCAGGGTTATGGGTAGTCAAAATAACCTGTTTATCGTGTTCGTCTTTTTCTGATAAATGTGCCAAAGTCTTGATTAATTCTCGTCCTAATTTAGGATTCATCGCATTATCAATATTGTCAATGGCGAAAAACTTAGGTGTATCTTCGCTGATTAATAATGTTAAATAGAATAATAGATATAGAAACCCTTCATTGGCACTACGTTGGTCAATGTATTGTAAGCCATCTTCTAAAAACTTGTCTTTAATGTTAATCCGCCTTTCTGTAAACATTAAATCTTTAGGAATTTCAAATCCTTCAAACCAATCTAAGAGTTGAAGATATTCATTGATTTTTCTTATTTTGTCTTCATTCTCCTTTAATAAATCAACTAAATGATTAAATAATCCCTCACCTTGAACACCTAAATTTTGACCTTCTCCTTTAAAATTACGAAGGTGAGAATTTTCAGGCGCAAAAATCACAAAATCCCAAATAGCCCAATCTTTCAATATCTGTTCTTGTATTTTTAAGAAATCATCTATGTAACGAGATTCTTTAAAGGCCTGTGAATCTTCATAAGTCTCAAATTTTAAATGATTTTCATATATATTCGTAACATTTCCTGCTAATTGAGGCATATCATCTTTAGTATCAAAGTGAACATGACCTTGCCAATTTTTCTTTTTTATTGTTATAACTGATGTTATATTTTCCTGATTTTCATTAGTGAATTTTACAACAATATCGCCATTACTTTCTTTGTCTGAAAACCCTGATTTCAAACGCTCAATTTCAAGCCCTCTAACCCCCTTGGAGCTTAAAATATTTGTATCTAATTTTCTTGCTGCCGTTACAGAGCCGATGGCAATCCCTTCCAAAATATTAGATTTCCCACTCCCATTAGCCCCAATAAACACATTAAGCCGCCCCAATTCCAAATTGAGTGACTGAATGGATTTGAAGTTTTCTATTTTAATTTCTTTTATCATGTCAAATTATTTTATTGGGCAAATATATGAACCCCTCAGTATAAATAGTATTTCTTTGAACAATAAAGGTTTAAAAGTCAAAGACGACTTTTAAACCTTTATTGTTTTTATGAAATGCAATATCAAATAAATATTTTATTCAAATCCACATCGAAACCACTGATTTTATCTATTACATCTTCTTTATGATAGGTTTTAACGCCGCCGTTAGGTGTTAAAACCATGAGCGACTCGGCAGGAGGCAGTACAATCCACGCTGATTTTACGCCCGCAGGAAAATAAATGTTAAAAATCTTATCAGTAATATCATTAAAATTTTGTTTTGGAGACAAAATTTCGATGGCTAAAATTGGGGCATCTGTTCGTCGTATCGTGTCGAGTTTCCAATTTCTTGGTTTTTTCTCATAAATGCAAAGGTCGGGAACGGCTTTCCCTGTTGCTAATTCAAGAGAAAGTTCAGGAAAAATATCGAATTGCTGCCCATAATTGGTTTTAAATTCAAAGTACATTTCCCCCTGTATGTATGAATGATTTTCGCTTGGCATCGGTTTTCCTCTTTCTTGTTCATAATTTAATGCGGAGCTATCAACCCTTGGTTGTGCTTCGATTGTGGTTGCTATTAATTGTGCTACGCCCATTTTCTAATATTTTTTACAAAAATACTTGTTTAATTCGATTGTCCATTTTTTTTGCGAAAAAAGATCCCCTCAGTATAAAACCTTTACTTTTGAAGGCTAAATCCATTACAAACGGCTTAAACTTCTTTATTCTGTAAAGGCACTTTTATTTGTAATTCATTTTCAATCTGAATGGATTTAAAATTTTCTATCTCAATTTGTTGGTTCTCTGAATATTTTTGTGGAAACCTTAGAAAATGCTTTCAAATCAATACTTAAAATATTGATTTACAAACATTTAGGAAATTTTAAAAATTTCC
>JAYSRS010000645.1:0-8093 GCA_043720935.1 Saprospiraceae bacterium | reverse complement strand
GTTTGAATACGGTTGTTATACGCTGTTTCAAACGTCGTTTTAATGTCATCCAAACGGTCATTGCGACGCCCCGTTAAGATAAGGCGATACCCATTTTTCGCAAAAACTTCCGCCGTTGCCCGACCGATGCCCGACGTTGCGCCCGTAATCATCACCGTTATACCGTTATCGTTGACGACAGGCTCGGGTTCTTCGGCCACAATCGGCTCGGGTTGCGGCGCTTCGTGGTGGAAAAGCACATCATTTTCGGCTGATTTAAAAGAGCTATTTAATTCTGATGCCCGTGCGTAGAAAGTTGCTGCTGATTTTTGGTCGCCCATTTCTGCATAGCATTTGGCCAATTCAAACGTCGCTGCATCGTGTTGCGGTGCGGATTCGACCGCTCGTGTGAGATGCTCAATCGCCGCCACGTGGTCCGTTTTTTGTTCAATCAACATCACCGCCAAACGGTATTGCGCGTCAGCGTTCGACGGGTCTTGCGTCACGGCGTCTTGGAAATAACGCAGGGCTTTTCGACCTTGTTTTTTGAAATGTTCCTTCGTCAATTGACCCAATTTGTAGTAAATTCCGGGATAATCAGGATTTAAAAGAGCCACTTTTTCTAATGAATTGAGGCTCAACGTATAATCATTTTGTTGCTCGGCTAAATACGCCAAAAGCACGTAAGCCTCCACGTTTTTACGGTCAGTTTCCAACAAAATCTCAAGTTGCTCGGTGGCCTCTGTCAAGCGGCTTTGTTGCGCTAATTCAGCAGCTAATTGATAACGTGCCGCATTGTCAGTCGGATTATTCATGGGTTCAATGGGAAATTCTTGAACAATTTTCGTCTCCATTTTAGACCCCTCAGTATTTTTTGCTTCCACGCTATCTAATTGATTATCAGTCACTTTTAAGGGTTCAACCACCGTTTTTTCTTCAAAAAGAGCCGCCGTTTTTTCGTCCAATTTGTCGTTAATATCTTCTTCAAATTCAAAATGAGCCGCAGGTTCTTCTGCTTCATCAAAAATGCGTGACACTTCTGATTTTACTGTTTCTTCGTCGGTGTCTGCCAACAAATCGCGGAACTCGGCATCCGTTTTTTCCGCAAAGTATTCAATCGCCGTCGGTTCAACCATCTCAACAGCTTTAGTAGGCGTTTCTGCAAGCATTTCGGCGGCAGTAATCGGCGTATTATCCACTTTCGTGGGCGTTTCCGAAGCAATTTTCAAGCGCATCTGTTCCTCAAAATCAAATTCTGCTTCGGCGGCGATTTTTTTCACCAAATCCGTATCATCGTCCGTCAAAACGGCGTGATGTCCGTTGCCATTGCTTGATTGTGACGCCGTGCGTGCGTCCGCACAAATGCCATTTGCAATAGGTTCGGTCGCCAAAACTTCTTCACGTGCTTCTGCATCAACGTTCATCAAAACGCGCAATTCTTCATCTTTCAAAATCTGCTCGAGCGTAAAGCCACCAAACGAAGTCGCTTCAACCGTCGGATTTTCATCATCCAAAATCGCATCTACTTGACGGCTCAAATCTTCCGAAATTTTCGTTTTAGGCACGTAATCCTCCTCCTCACGCATTCCTGCAATCAACGATTCGAGCGACGTCGGGCGGTCAAGTCCTTCGTTAATTAATTGATTGGCGCGGATTTGAAAATCGCTTGTAGGGCTTTGATTATCAATAACTTCTGTTAAATCAGTCGCTTTTTCAGCGACTTTTTCTAGACCATTTTCAGCAATATCTTCTACCAAATGTGTCGATTTGTTCACGCCGTTTTCGATAAGCGTTTCTTTCATTAGAACAACGCCATTTGACGCCAATTCTTTCATTTTATCGACCCCCTCAGTATTAGACACATGAGCAATGCTTACAATTTCTTCATGCTCAATTTTAGGCGCGTTTTCTTCGCCCATAATTGAATCCAAGAAACTTTGCGCCTCCGATTTGCCTTTTTTGGCGCCCCAATATGAGCCATTACTCGCTGTAGCCATTGCTTCATCAGCCATTGCGTTAGCGGGTTCAAGTTCTTCCACCGCTACCATTTCAGTTGGAAATGCGGTGTGGCTAACGCTTACTTTTGACGCTATATTTGACGATGCGCCCGTTTCGGCAACGCCAGTAATGCCCAAAACACGGTACAAACCAATGAAATTCGAGTCTTCAAATTGATCAAAACTGTAATATTCAGTTGAGCGTAGATAGCGCAATAACTCGCCAATTTCGCTTGAAATCGTTCTAACAACGCGGATTTTTTCATTAAACGCCGTTTCGTCACCTTCGGGTTTCTTGCGCCGCAAGTCCAAATAACGGTCTTGCCAATGGTTCATGTATTGAATCACATTGCTCACACGGTCAAACGACGTTGGCAAAATCATAGGCCGCCCGTTTTCTTGATAGACCCCCTCAGTAGTGACTGAAATCAAACGTTGCGCTGCGCCGAGCGATTGAATCAACGGCAGCGCGTCGTTCATGCACTTTTCGGATTTGAGAAAGTTGTCGCTTATGAGCAACAAGACGGGAGCAGTGCTTGAATACGTTGCTTTTCGCAAAGTTTCCATGCCCACGGTGTAGTCGAAAACGACTTTTTCAATCGTTGCTTTTCCGTTCAATGCGGACGCAATTTTAGCGGCAACTATTTGATTTTCAATGCAATAAGCGAGAATTAGTTTCGTCATAAGTGGCTCTGTTTCAGAGTTTTAGAAAAAAATTATGTTACTTCTCACACTATCATTATAGACTTCACACAGAGTTCACAGAGAGCACAGAGTTTTTAGTTTCCCGCTTAAATGAAAAAAAACTAAAAACTCTGTGTTCTCTGCGAACTCTGTGCGAAACATAATATATATAGTGTGGTTATTTCTTTTTTGTCATTCAGAAGGAATCAAAAACTATTCCGACATGAGTTTTTTGACAAATTCGTCAAATTCCTTCTTGAAATCAGCATATTTGCTTGTCGCGGGGCCGTCAAAACCTGTGTGAACGCGGCGAATTTTGTTGTTTTTATCCACAAAAACCATCGTCGGATAGCCCATAACTTCGGTCACAAAAGGCAATGTTTTAGCGGCTTCGTCTTTTTTAGTTGTCGTTCCTGCAATCAAAATTTCGTAGGGCAAATTCATTTTCTTTTTATAAACGCTCACTTGCGTTGCCGCAACATCGGCATTTCGTTCAAAAGATAAGGCCACAACTGCTAGTTTTTCTGACGGGTTTTCTTTCAAATATTGGGTCAAAAAACGGGTTTCATCCCAACAATTTGGACACCAAGTGCCCATAATCTGCAAAATTTTTACTTTTTGTCCATAATCAGTTAAAGAAACGGCTTTGCCTTCGGCATTTGGAAACGTAAAACTAATGGCTTCCGTGGATTTTGCAAGTGTCAAAGCGTTGGCATCGCGCAATTCTGCGGTTTCATTTTTATAGGCTTCCCAAATTTCGGGAATCTCTCGACCACTTCTAAACGTGCCGTCGAGACGGCCATCCGCTCTAATTTTTCCTTCAAAAATAAAGGCGTGTGCGCCGTCAAACGTTGACAAATAAAATTTATCGCCTTGAACTTCGCCATCTAAATAGCGATAATCGCCCGTTTCCGTCCGAAACGTACCCCTCAGTATATTGCCGTTTTGGCGCAATTCACCGACCGCTTTGTAAGGTTTATCAGCCGAAAGGTCGAAAGTGCAGGCCCATTTTCCCGTCAAATCGGCTTTTGGCGGTTTCGCCAAAGTCGTAAAACGGTGATTTTGAGCATAATGTGCATTAAATTTATACGTCAAGCCTTTTGCAGGAATAATCCACTCACCATCTATCACGCGCTCTTGGTACAACGCCTTGATGTATGAGCCAAAAACAGGAAAATCAATCCGCAGTGTGTCTTTGCCCGTTTGTCGGTTGCGCCCGTGCTTGATGTCGGCGGCATCAACCTTGATGCGCTCGTCACCATTGATAATGTCTATCTCAAAAGTCGTGTCCGTTAGGTATTTTACCTCGAAAAGAAACGGCAATTCGCCTTCGGAAGCTTCTTCTAATGTCACTTGGTCGGGCAAAGTTTTTTTTTCTTTTTGCGTAAAAAGCTGCCGCGCCGTGTGGATTTCGTTGCCTTGTTGCGACACAACTTCCCTTGTTACCATTTGAATCGTCCCGCGCCATGTGCCAGGGGCAACTGCTGTAAATTTGCCTTCCATGACAAAACAAGCGGAGAAACTAAAGGCCAAAGCTAGAAAAATGCCCCCCCTCAGTATGTTTAGATTTTTTATTCGATGACTCATATTTTTAATAACAATTAAAATGGATAAGGATTAATGCTTATTTTCTTTACCTAAAAAATTGATTGTCAATTTTTTATTGAAAAAAAAGGCATTTTTACGAGGGCTCAAAGGTAAGTTAATGAACTTGCAATTAAGAAAAAAAGTGAACGTTTTTAAAAGGTTATTGGTTCGCTAAAGCTATAGAAATTAAAGAAATGTTAAACAAGTTTACTTCCTATCAGTAGTCCGCCAAATAAATTCGCTTACAAGATGAGACTCACAACTTATTGATTATCAATCGTTCAAGAGTTTTAAACTCTTGAACGATTGATAATCAATGAACTTATTTGAAGGACTACTGAGGGGGTGCTTTTTCAAAACGAATAATAACTTCTGTGACGCAGAAGGTGCAGCGCACCTCAATATTTGTAGAAAAATCAATGCGTATTTGCTTTAAGGTGCGTAGCACCGTAACCTTTTACGAACGCTATTTCGGTGCTACGCACCTTACGAAACATTGTTTGGCCGTTTCTACAAATATTAAGGTGCGCTGCACCTATGGTAACATCAGTGATAAAATGGACGCGTTATATATGTCAAAACAGACGATAAACGCGATTCATTTCGTAGAGTGCTTATTTCTTTCGATTTTTTTTAGAAATTTGCCGCGAATACTGAGGGGGTATAAAAAAATCCTCGGTAGCAAGTTCTTGATAATATAGGTGCTTATGGGTATTTATTATTAATAATTCATTATTTATCATTACTTGTATTTAATTGATAATTAACATTTTAAAAAAAATATTAGAGCTACTCTATGAAAAAGCAACTGCTGTTTTTGCTACTCACACTCTTTGTTTCTTTCACCATCGTTGCCCAAAATGCGTCTCAAAACCCCGCTATTGTCAATGCAGCACTCGCTGAATTGAAGAAACGTGGCTTGGATGAACAGGAAGTTCGTAAACGTTTGTTGGAGCGCGGTATTGACATTGACAATATTCCCGTCGCTGATTTGCCCCGCGTCCAGAAGCAAATCGAGGAAATTGTCGTCGAAATGGAGCGTGAGAAAGAGCTAATTGAGTCGCGTAAACGCAATCAGACGGCGAGCGTTGACACAACGGGCGTTGACGAGAATATGCCTAAAAGTGAGGTGTCGGACAAGAAAAGAACGAAGAAAAAACCGACTAAATCGGAAGAGAGTGAAGACGATGCCGCGACTGATGAAGACGCTATGACAGACGATAACAGCAACGGTAAAACCAAAGAGACAACCAATGAAAAGACTGAAAAAGAGTTAAAAGATATTAAAAATGGGGCAAAAATACCTAAAAAACTCGATAAAAAGCAGAAGCGCGACCCGATGAAAAGTCAATCCGTTGAGGAAATTTTGGCTGAAAAAGAGGAGCGCGCCGACCGTGACAGCTTGCCAAAAGGCGTAATTTATGGCCAAGATGTGTTTAGAAATGGAAAGCTAAATGTTCTGAAAGATAAAGATTTTAAAGCATCTGAAAGCTATGTTTTGAGCACGGCGGATAAATTAACGGTCAGTATTTCGGGTATTTCTTTGTACAACGCCATTCTTGAAGTAAAAAAAGATGGGGCCATCGAACCCGAACGGATGCCTAAAATTTTCGTTCGTGGCTTGTCATTAGGCCGCGCCAAAAAGGTGATTGAAACGAGTTTTAGCCGTTTTTATCAATTCCGAAAAGAAGATTTTGACGTGTCGGTCAATGCGGCTCGCGTTGTGACGGTCAACATTGTCGGCGAGGTTTTTAAGCCAGGCAGCTACACGATTTCGGGCGGTAACACGGCTTTTAACGCGCTCGTTGCGGCGTCTGGGCCTACAAATATCGGTAGTCCGCGTTCGATTCAACTCATTCGAGCGAGTGGCGAAAAGAAACGTTTAGATGTCTATGAGTTTTTGTTAGACCCCTCAGTAGCGCGCGATTTTTCACTGTTTGAAAACGACTACATCAGCGTTCCCGTGGCCGACCGCGTTGTGACGGTGCAAGGGGCGGTGCGCCGACCTGCTAAATATGAGTTGATTAATGCCGAACATTTGATGAAATTGGTCACTTTCGCAGGTGGTTTGTCCGAAAATGCCGTTCAAACGACGCTCCAAGTCAAGCGTTTTGTGGATGATAGAGAGAAGATTTTTGACGTTAATTACCGCAATTTAAAGGAAAACGGCGGCGATTTCGCTTTGTTGAAAGGCGATATTATTGTCGTGAAAAGTATTCCGAAGGCTTACGAAAACTACGCAAACATCATCGGCGCGGTCAATTTGCCAGGCGATTACCAAATTACTGAAGGGATGCGTGTAGCCGATGTGTTGAAAAAAGCAGAATTGCGCCCCGAAGCAACGAATTTTGCCTACTTGCAACGCGTCAATCCGAATCAAACAATGGCGTTGAAATTCATTACGGTCGATGATGTTTTGAAAAATGCCAATGCTGAATCTAATTATCTTTTGCAAGCAAAAGACCGCATTTTGGTCTATCGCCAAGCTCAATTTACGCAAAAAGACTCCCTTTTTGTATCGGGTGCGGTGCGTTCTGAATTGCGTTTTCCATTCGACCCCGCCAAAACGATTCGGGTGAGTGACCTCGTAAACCTTGCGGGCGGCCTGCGTCCAGATGCTACGGAATTTGCCTACGTAACGCGGCGCGACCCTCAAAATTTTAAATTTATTGAATACAAACGCATCGAATTGCGCCAAGCGATTGAGCGGCCTAATTCGGCAGACAATATTATTTTGCAGCCAAATGACGAGTTGAAGGTACAATCACGAACGCTTTTTGTGGATGAGGCAAGCGTCAAAGTGTCAGGTGCGATTCGTCAGCCTGGCGAATATCCGTGGGATAAAACCTTGACTTTGCGCGATGTGTTGACGCTGGCGGGCGGCTTGAAAATTGAGGCGGCTTCAAATCGCGTGGACGTTTTTAGAATACAACTCAATGGAAATGAGGAAGTTAGAACGGTTGTGGCAACAATTGAAGTCGATAAAAACTTAAATTCGCCTGACGATGCAGGGGCTAATTTTGCCCTTCAACCTTACGATAATATCGTCGTTCGGAGCATTCCAGAGTTTAATTTTCAAAAAATGGTCACGGTGACGGGCGAGGTAAAATATCCCGGCCCTTATGCGTTGACCGATAAAAATGAGCGGCTTATTCAGGTCATTCAACGGGCGGGTGGCCTTACAGCGGAGTCGTTTCCCGCAGGAGCAACCGTTTTTCGGCAACAAGACAACATTGGTTACATCGTGGTTAAGCTGGAAGATGCGGTTAAAAATGCGTCGGCCAACTCAAATATTATACTAAAAGACGGCGATTTGATTGAAATTCCGAAGACAAAAGACATCGTGACGATTCGCGGAGCAACGCAATCTTCGGATTTGTACCCCGAAAAAATATTGGCAGGTGGCAAAATCAATGTCGCTTTTGACGGCAATCGGTCGGCTTTGTATTACGTAGAAAAATATGCGTCAGGTGTCGGTAAAGATGGTCGCCGCCGTTTGATTTCCGTCGAGCATCCGAATGGTCAGATTGATAGAACAAAGGATTATTTTTTCTTCAAATCCTATCCAACCGTTCAAAAAGGGAGCATCGTGACGGTTGGTTACGTCGAAAAAAAGAAAGAATCTGAACGCAAAGAGCGCAAAGAAATTGATTGGAGCAAGGTGTTGGCCGATTCTGTCGCGCAAGCAACGGCTTTACTGACGCTCATTATTTTGGTACAACGCAATTTATAATTTCTATAATTTCTATCGGAATTATCGGCTTTATGTCGCAAAATACTGAGGGGGTGTCAGATTTAGGAAATTTGCAAAATTTCCTAAATCTTTTGCCGCAAAAACACCATTTT
>JAYSRS010000644.1:0-8105 GCA_043720935.1 Saprospiraceae bacterium | reverse complement strand
AAAACATCATGGCTAATAACATCTTAAATGACATCGTAAAAGTATTGCGCGGCAAAAATGGCAACGTATTTCTCGTTATTATGGCGATTGTCGGCGTTCTCTTTTTCGTAAAAGTTTTAGGGCCTCTTTTATGGCTCATCATCGTCGGCGGCTTAGTCTTTTTGGCGTTTAGGTACTTGCAAAGTCGAAATTAATTTTTTTTTTGAATTGGATTAGTAGGATTTGGCTTAGTAGAATCAGGATTTGTAGGATTTTAGTAGGATTTAATAGGATTTTAAACGGTGTAAAGCGGCGTCTAGAATCCTACGGAATCCTATAAAAATCCTATAAATCCTGATTCTATTAACCCAAATCCCACTAATTCTAATTCTATTAACATCATTCATTCATTCATTCATTCATTCATTCATTCAATGAAAAATTCCTTACTCTTACTCCTTCTTTTTTCAGTGCTTTTTGCGACCGCCGCTTGTGGCGAAGACGAGCCGACAGCCGTTGAAAGCGATAAAGTAGAAACAAAAGACATCTCCCGCGACGGGGCAATCGAAACGCTTTTGACCACGACGCACCTCGACGACACCCGCGACGTGTTGACGACAACCCACAAAGTTTGGAAAGGTGGCGTGCTTGTAAATACGCTTTTGCACACCGACACATTACCCGCTTTGGGCATTGACAGCAACCTAAAAGCTGCCGATGAACGCGGCGAAGCGACAACGGCTACAGGTAAAAAAGATTATGAATTTTACATCACCGTCAAGTAAATTTGTGTCTTAAATTTGTGTCTTAAATTTGTATCACGGACTTCAGTCCGTGAATTTTAAAATATTCGCGGACTGATGTCCGTGATACAATTATAGAAAAATGAAAAAATCAAAATTCGTCAACCTCGTGCTTATCACCGCGGCCCTCGCAAGTGCCGATAAAATCGCTGCACAACAAAACGGTGCAAGCGGCGATTGGGACAAACAGCCTGAAAAAAAGGTCTATATGCGCTCCGACACGACCGCACAATACAGCCGCACGCGACATCACGGTAGCGGCATTGGTACTGCTATATTATGGTATTATGCCTTCCGTCCTTACGGTTCAAGCTACGGTTCGGGCTACAACAATGGCTACAACCGCACGGGTTTTTACTCGCGTGGCCTAAGCAGTCGCTCAAATATTGGGTCAAATCCGACAAAGTCGGTCATTTCGCGCGGTGGTTTTGGCGGTAGGGCATTTAGTAGCGCGGGGTAATTTTCCGATTGTACAACCTTTCTGAAAATTTGTAATTTTTGAAAAGGTGTTCTCTTTTTAGAAAATACATCCCCTCAGTATTTTTCTCATTTTTGAACTAAAACGCGCTTTTTCTGTTCATTTTCCAAGTAAAAAACAGAAAAGTAATGAAAAAAATTATCCTTTTCGCATTGATGTTTTTGGCGATAAATGCTATTTCGGCACAATCAAAAGTCGTCAAAAAGAAAAAAAATGTGTCACCAAACGCCTGTCTTGCCATGCCAAGTTCTACTGAATCAACGTCCAAAAATGTGCTAGGCACGTCCCTTCAATCTTGTTGCACCACCACAATGACGGGTTTTTACCGCAACGGTCGTTGCGAAACGGGGCCAAATGATGCGGGTGTTCACGTCGTTTGCGCGCAAGTCACGGACGCATTTTTGCAGTTCTCAAAATCTCGCGGCAACGATTTGACGACGCCGTTCCCCGCCTATGGGTTTGCAGGTTTGAAGGCGGGTGACAAGTGGTGCTTGTGCGCGTCGCGGTGGCGTGAGGCGTATGAAGCAGGTGTCGCACCCCCCGTTTTTTTAGCGGCAACGCATGAAAACGCCTTACTATTCGTGTCGTTAGAAGCGTTGCAAAAAAACGCGATTGATTTTAAAAGTCATTGATTGTCAATTGATTAGAACCCATTTCAATCTGACGCGGGTTTAAAACCCGCGTCAGATTTTTCCAAAACAGGCCCCTCAGTATTTTAAGCTAAACGCCTCGCAAACGCTTAAAAAATGCTATATATCGCCTAAAAACGCATCATTTACGCATCATTTACCCTTAATAATTCATCATTTGACATGAAAAGAATCCGCATAAACCCGCGCCCCGATTGGCAAGCGCAAGTCGAAAATTTAGGCTTTGGTTTCCACACCTTGGAAGGCACATATTGGGACGAAAGTGCTTATTATGAGCTGTCTGAAAAGGAGGTCAACACCATCGAAACGGCCACAAATGAACTGTGGGAAATGTGTTTGGAAGCCGTCGAACACGTTGTTGAAACCAAGAAATACGACCTTTTCCACACTCCAAAATGGATTCAGCCGCACATTGAACGGACTTGGAACGACGATGCCCCGTCAATTTACGGGCGTTTTGATTTCAGTTTCAAAGACGGCGCATTGAAAATGTTGGAATTTAATGCTGATACGCCGACGTCGCTTTTTGAAACGGGCGTTGTGCAATGGAATTGGCTCGAAAACCGTTTTCCCGACCTCGACCAATTCAATTCGGTGCATGAAAAATTGGTGGATTCTTGGAAATATTTAGGCCGTTATTTGCACGAAGGGCCGGTACATTTTACGGTCGTAAAAGAAACTTTGGAGGATTTGACGACCGTTGAATACCTACGCGATTGCGCGATTCAAGCGGGTTTGAAAACCAAACTGATTTATCTCGACGACATCGGTTGGGACACTAACCGCAAGACTTTCAAGGATTTACAGGGACATAATATGCGTAATGTGTTCAAACTCTACCCGTGGGAATGGTTGATTTTTGATGAATTTGGCCACCATATTGTCGAAGATAAAAACACCGCGCATTGGTTAGAACCGTCGTGGAAAATGATACTCTCTAACAAAGCAATTTTACCCATTTTGTATGAATTATTTCCAACCTGCGAATGGCTTTTACCCGCTTATTTTGATTCGGTTGATTTGACGAGTTATGTCAAAAAACCAATATTAAGCCGTGAAGGGGCGAACGTTACGATGGTTAAAAATAACAAATATGTCGCGCATACTGAGGGGGACTACGGCGAAGAAGGTTTTATTTATCAGCAGTTGGCCGAGTTGCCCAATTTTGATGGCAACTACGCACTCATCGGTTCGTGGGTGATTGGGCAAGAAGCGGCGGGTATTGGTATTAGAGAATCCAATAATTTGATTACGGACAATGGCAGTCGGTTTTTACCGCACGTGATTCGGTAAATTAAAAAGTTTGGATTTTTGATTTAAACACTTATTTTTGTAAAAAAATTGAAAAAATGACAGCGACAGCCGTACAAAAAGAAGAAAAAGCGAAAGAAAAAATCTTCACCGTGGAAGAATATTTTGAGTTGGAAAAACACTCAGATATTCGTCATGAATTTATCAATGGAAAACTAATTGCCATGCCAGGAGAAAGCGTTACAGCCAATAGAATAGCCGATAATTGTGGTTTTCAACTACGTTTATCATTGAATAAAAGAGGTTATGACACCATTCGTCATGATGTGCGAACGGTTTTAGAAAACCGAAATAGATACCGTTATCCAGATGTCGCAGTAGCAAAACGCGCTGAAATAACCGATTCTCATGCTATTAGGCGGCCTGAAATGTTAATTGAAGTCACGTCTGAAAATTCTGTTACGACTGACCGAAAAGACAAATTAAAGGAATATACCGCCTTGCCTTCGTTGCAATATTATTTGATTGTCTCGCAAGAAGAAGTATTCGTCGAAGTATATAGTCGCGGCGAAAAAGGATGGATATATAAAATTTATGAAGATATAAATGCCGATATTCCTTTGCCGCATTTGGAGTGTGCGCTTTCTGTCGCTGATATTTACGAAAATGTCGTGTTTGCAGAAGCTAAAAGTGATGATTCGTTTTAATATTTTCAGAAAATCTACCCCCCGGTATTTTACCTCAAAAAAGGGCTTCGCAAATGTTGCGAAGCCCTTTTTTAATGCCGATTGAACAACTTTATCGAACTTCTCAAATCTTAATCTTATCATTGCCAGATATTTTTTATATTTATGAAACTAGGTAAAATCCGTTTTTCTGTTGATGGCTCAATTGCACACGCAGCAACGGGAAAAGAGGGGTTTGTTTTTATTTTTTTGAAAAATTTTCAATTTTTCAAAAAAATAAAAACAAACCTTTTTGGGGATTTTACCCCGTTTTATGTGTGGAAAAAATCGAACGTAAAAATCAACAGTAATGAAAAAATACCAACGCAACCTCCTTGAATTCCTCCTCATTATTTTTTTAGCAGAAGCAGTTTTACTTATTCAACACCATAATCTGTTGGAAATAAATGGTTTATACAGTTCAATTATCGGACTGTGTTGGCTAAAAACAGCCTGGTTTGTTTATGAAACCTCTTTGGATTTGCAAGAAGTAACGCGTAAAAATATGCCTTATCATCGGTTTTTGATGGTAATTGGCGTCAATATGATTCAGATTGTGTTGTCCTTTGCCTTGGATTTTTACCTACTTTTGACCGTCAATCCGACCTGTTTCAACGGCATTGACCCCAATTTTAGTGAGCCAAAATTGCTTTTTGAATGCTTCTATTTGAGTGCTTTGAACTTCTCGTATTTCGGTTATGGCGACGTGACACCCGCTAATATTCCTGCAAAATTGGTCACTTTGACGGGCATTCTCTTGGGTTTTATGACGGTCATTTTCCTTTTGTCCGATTTTGTAACTTTAAAAGAATCCATAGAAAAAAACAATAATAAAAAAGAACAATAACCCTTTAAAATGAATAATCCGTTTCCACAAATTGCCGCATGGTACACGACTTTTAAGTTCGTAAAATTTGCCCAAAAAGGCGATGATGTCTTGAAATTCATTGCACGTATCTTTGTTTTTATCCTCGTTTTCTGGATTTTATGGGCGTTTCGGCAAGTCTATAAAGACGACACTTACACGTTGTCGGCCTTCAATGTGCCGCCTTCGTTTGAGCAACGCGGCTATTCGGGCGCGGTTGTGGTGGATAAAATTGTCTCCGAAATGCAAGCGATTTTGTCAAAACGATATTTTGATGAACAAAATCCCGAAGCCTATCGCCGCATTGCTACGCAACCCGCTTTGCAATTCAACACCGAAAGTCGGGCGGGGTATTTCGATTTAAGGGCCTTATTTCAGATGGGTAAACTGTTTTTGGGCAAAAAAGACAAGACAATTCGGGGCAATATCACGCTCGACAGCAATC
This sequence comes from Saprospiraceae bacterium, assembly GCA_043720935.1. Lineage (GTDB taxonomy): Bacteria > Bacteroidota > Bacteroidia > Chitinophagales > Saprospiraceae > JAAFJT01. The sequence continues at coordinate 2,909 of JAYSRS010000644.1, read as the reverse complement.
AAATTCGTCTGTCGTTGTTGGTGTCCGACGCCGCTGCTTACCCCCTCAGTATCAACAACCGCGAGCCGCTTGATAGCCTCTTTCACCGCGTTGCCGTGCGGTTGATTCGGCAGACGACCCCTCAGTATTTGGTTTATTATTACCTCGACCGACAGGACTATGACGAAGCCGAAACGCTGCTCAATGAGATTGATTTCAAACTCAACAATGAGCGCAATAAGGCCACTTACAACAACGACCGCATTCAGTGGTATTTGACGTGGACAAACTTTTTATTAGCAAAAAAAGACTATCCAAATGCACTTAAAAAAGGGAATGAATTGATAAAAAACTACCCCAAAGATTTGGCGGGTTACGCCCAAAAAGTGAACATTTTATTCAATGAAGTGCTTACTTTTGAGAATCAAAAAGCCGATAAAACGACCTATCAACCAATCGTAAAAGAAGGCTTGGCGTTGGCACAACTCATTGAAAAACAAGATTTTAGTAGCCAATTTTTAGATAAAAAAATGGCGATGGGTTGGCTTTATTCAAATTGGGCGTATCTGCTTCAAAAAGAAAATGTGGACAGTAGCAAAGTCTTGGCAATGTATCAAAAAGCGATTCAGTTGCTGCCACAATCGGCTTCTTCATATAATAATTTATCGTACTTTTATATGGACAGTAAAAATTACGACGAAGCCGAAATTTACTTGAAAAAAGCCCTTCTCGCCGACCCGAAAGATGGTAATACTTGGGATACGTATTCAGAATTAATGTTATTAAAACAAGATACTTCGCGCTTCTACAATTGCATCGAACAAGCCTTAAAAAATCACAATCCTACTGAGGGGGTCTCCTCGGACGGCTACGCAACGGATGCACGTTGGGAAAAATTTTGGAGAGAAAAACGGTTTAGGGATTTGTTGGAAAAGTATAAACGGTAGCTTATTTTTATTTTTAAAAATTTTCCCTCGTTAATTAAAAGAAATAAGAAAAACTACGCCGTAATTTCGCACCGCGATTATTTGTCGCACGCCAACCAATTTTAGAGCGAAATTTCGCTTGTTCATCAATGATATAAAAAATATTGACAATGGAAGCAGTAATGGAAAAGCCAGTTGCCAAAGCCAAAGCGACTAAAAAAGCGGCCCCTCAGTATGGACTCGATAGCTACACAACTTGGTACGAAACGATGTACCGTATTCGCCGCTTTGAGGAGCGCGTTTTGGAAAATTATGGCACCGAAATTCGCGGTTTTTGCCACGTTTATATTGGACAAGAAGCCATTGCGGCGGGCATGAAAACGGCGATGAAGCCCGATGATGGCCTCGTGACGGCTTATCGTCAGCACGGTGTGGCCTTGATGAAAGGCTGTACAGCCCGTGAATGTATGGCCGAATTGTTCGGTCGTTCGACGGGTATTGTGAAAGGAAAAGGCGGTTCGATGCACTTTTTCTCTGCACAACACCACTATTTCGGCGGAAATGGCATCGTCGGCGCGCAAATCGGCATCGGAACGGGCATTGCATTTGCCGAAAAATATCGGGGTAGCGACTTGGCTTGCGTCACGATGTTTGGCGACGGGGCAGCGCGTCAAGGGATTCTCTACGAAGCGGGAAATATGGCTATGACATGGAAATTGCCTGTAATATATGTCTGCGAAAACAACGGCTATGCAATGGGTACTTCCGTCGAACGGACGTCAAATGTGACGAATATTTCTGATGTAGCGGACGCTTTCAAAATGCCAAAAGCAATCATTGACGGCATGGATCCGCAAGCTGTTCACGAAGGATTTGCGCTTGCAGCGGCTCATGTACGCTCGGGTGAAGGCCCTTTTTTCTTGGAAATTAAGACGTATCGCTACAAAGGGCACTCTGTTTCTGACCCTGAAAAATATCGGAAAGACGAAAAAGGCCGTGCCGAAATCGCGCATTACAAATCAATTGACCCCATCACCGTCACCCGTTTGAAAATGGTGGAATTGGGTTGGACTAAAGAAATCGAAGCCATTGAAAATGCCATCGAAATCGAGATGGAAGATGCGGTTCAATTTGCCAAAAATTCGCCTTTTCCAGAAGCATCGGAATTGTATATTGACAATTATGTTCAAAAAGATTATCCATACATTATGGATTAATTGTTTGATTCTGAATAGTTTACAAATAAAAAACCGTTGCACAGTGTTTGTGCAACGGTTTTTTTTGATAGAAATAAATTTCAATAGATGAAAAAATACATCGCTTTTTTACGCGGCATCAACGTCGGCAATATTCGGATTAAAATGTCGGATTTGAAAACGACCTTTGAACGGCTTGATTGTCAAGACGTGACGACTTATTTGCAAACGGGGAACGTCGTTTTCAAATCAAATAAAACGTTGCTCGATTTAAAACCAATTTTAGAATCTGGTTTAACTCAAACATTTGATTATCAAGCCTTTGTGTTGTTGTACGACTTTGGTTTGTTGGCCGATATTGTCGCCAAGTATCCGTTTGGACGCCTTGAAACGCACCATGCTTACGTCCTTTTTGCTGAAAATGCAGCCACTTTTAACGAGTTAAAAACACTTGCGGAAAATTCGGGCGAGGAGTCAAAACGGATTAGAATGGGCGATAATCAAGTCATTTATTGGCAAGTTGAACGCGGCGAAAGCCTAACGACGCCTTTTGCAAAAATTATGGCGAAAGCCAAATACAAGAGCAGCACGACGGTTCGGAACATCAATACGCTTGAAAAGATGGTGGAGGGCGGATAGAAGATTCCAAATTTCAGATTTCAGAAATTTATGCCTAAAATAACTTTGGTTCTCTGAAAATTATTGTGGAGAGTACATTTAGGAAATTTTAAAAATTTCCTAAATGTTTGTAAATCAATATTTTAAGCATTGATTTGAAAGCATTTTCTAAGGTTTCCACAAAAATATT
>JAYSRS010000643.1:0-2882 GCA_043720935.1 Saprospiraceae bacterium | reverse complement strand
TTTAGTTTTAAGCGTAAACTAAGTATAAGAATGATTTAAAAAATTCAACTATAACCAATTGATTATCAAACATTCATGTACGAAAACCTAAAAACTATCTCCTGTTTTTTTATTTGTGTAATTATTATTTTAAAAAAAATCATATACCAATTATCATGGCTAAGATTAAGATTGCCATCAATGGCTTTGGACGGATTGGACGGATTACTTTCCGCAATCTCGTTAAAATGGACAATGTTGAGGTCGTCGCTATCAACGATTTGACGGACAACAAAACCCTCGCTCACCTTCTTAAATACGACTCAATTCACGGCAGATTCGACGGCACAGTCAGTGCAGACGAACAGTTTTTGCACGTCAATGGCCATAAAATTCATGCCCTCGCTGAACGCGACCCTAAGGCATTGCCTTGGAAAGCGTTGGGCGTTGACGTTGTGATTGAATCAACAGGCCGTTTTACGGATTCGGCAAAAGCACAAGCGCATATTGATGCGGGTTGCAAAAAAGTGATTATTTCTGCCCCTGCTACGGGTGACGTGAAAACCATCGTTTTGGGTGTGAACAGCGAAGCTATTACGGCTGATGCGGCAATTTATTCTAATGCGTCTTGCACGACAAACTGCTTGGCACCGATGGTAAAAGTTTTAGACGAAAACTTCGGCCTCGAAAGTGGTTTTATGCAAACAATTCATGCGTACACGGCTGACCAAAATCTTCAAGATGCGCCACATTCAGATTTGCGTCGCGCGCGGGCTGCTGCTTACAGCATCGTCCCAACTTCGACGGGTGCAGCGAAAGCGGTTGCTTTGGTGATGCCACATTTGGCGGGTAAATTAAACGGCAGTTCGATGCGCGTGCCGATTCCAGACGGTTCGATTACAGATTTTACGGCTGTTTTGAAAACACCTGCAACGAAAGAGCAAATCAATGCGGCCTTCAAAAAAGCGTCAGAAAACGAGTTGAAAGGCATTTTGTACTACGAAACGGACCCAATCGTCTCGATTGACATCGTTGGCAACAAGCATTCGTGCATTTTCGATTCTGATTTGACGTTGACAATCGGCAATACTTGCAAAATCTTGGGTTGGTATGACAATGAATCAGGCTATTCTGCGCGTTTGGCGGATTTAGCGGTTCAAGTCGCGTCGCTCTAAAATAGTAACGCGGCTCAGAGGTCGCGCCACGCCATAAAAAAATCCGTCCCGATGCGTCGAGGCGGATTTTTTTTATGGTAAAATACTGAAAATACTGAGGGGATATTCTTGAACTAAAAAGTATCAATAATGCGTTGAAATGTACCCAACAAATAAGGTAATTCATTTATAAATTTTAAATTTCTCTCTATTGTAACTAGTTGATTTTCAAGTTTTAAGAACTGCCAATCGCTCCCAGTTGTCACACAACCGTAAATCATAGGAAAATCAACATTGTCTTGTTCATTGAGCATACGGGCGCCAACCATTTGAGCCGTACACTGTCCCATACCACCTATTAAATCATGTCTTTCCGCTTCTACAAGGCAAAAAATAAGACTTTCAACGTTGAAGGTATCGGGGTCTTTAACAAAAATAAAGTCACATTCGCCCGTCAAAGATTGCTCTTTTGAAGCATCCATATTTTCGCCCGACAGAATATTCATTTTGTCTATATTCCTACGTTTAATGTCCATCATAATAGGAGAAACAATCCATTCCGAACGGCTTTTTTCACTAACGATAGCCATTTTAGAACTCATTTCTAAGGCATCAAGCAGCCAATTGCTTGGCTCAATTGGCGTTAAATCGTCAAAAATAATGCCTTTGACCGATTTTAAACCGAACTGTTTTTTGACCATTTTGAATGAAAAAGAGGAATATCCAGCCATTTTTTTAACTTTTTATAATAAAATAAAGACAAAGATAAGCATTTGACATAGAAATAGTGAAAAATACTGAGGGGTGAAATCATTTCGGATTTGGGATGTCGGATTTCAGAACCTAAGCCTCCCGAAATCCGACATCCCAAATCCGAAATCGGCTTATCCCATTTCAGCTTCTACCGCTTTCACTTCTGGAATCATGCGGGTTAACATCCCTTCGATGCCCGATTTCAGCGTCACGGTTGACGACGGGCAACCACTGCATGAGCCTTGCAAAATCACGTAAACTGTGCCTTGGTCGAAGTTTTTAAACTCGATATTACCACCGTCCATTTCTACGGCAGGTTTGACGTAAGTATCAATGAGACTTTTAATGCGTTCTACCAATTCTGCATTGTCGCCCGTGTAGGCAGGGGCGTCCGATTTGGCGTTTTTCTCCATTGCTTCGGCATAGCCTTCGGTGAGAATTTCGCCGCCATTTTCGATAAAACCTTTGATAAACTCCTTGATATTGAGCATAATTTCAGCCCATTCGTAGTTAAATTCTTTGCTTATCGTCACGAAGTTGTTGCAGATATAGACGCCTTTCACGAACGGATGCTCGAACAAAGCCGTCGCTAGAGGCGACCATCCTTTTGCCGAGTTTTCGTCGCGGAAGTCCGCTGTGCCGCGATACAACATCCGATTCGTCACGAATTTCAAAGATTCGGGATTCGGTGTTTGCTCCGTATAAAGTAGTACGGGCGTTTTCGTTGCTGCTTCCATTACTTTGAATAAAATTTTTGAAAAAATGAAAAAAATGAAAAAAATGATGAATGATAAACGCTGAACAGCAATTTCCGCTTTGGGATTTTCAAGTTGCGGCGTAGCTGCAAAATCTCGGTAACATTAGACTTAAAGTACAATTTTCTACGCGGTGTAACCACAAAACCGCCTGTTTCGCGGTTACACCGCGTAAAAAAGTGGTCGGTGGTTTTAATATTACCGAGATTTGGCAGCTACGCCGCCGTCAAAAAGCCAAAGC
>JAYSRS010000642.1:0-2889 GCA_043720935.1 Saprospiraceae bacterium | reverse complement strand
TAGAAAATGCTTTAAAATCAATGCTTAAAATATTGATTTACAAACATTTAGGAAATTTTTAAAATTTCCTAAATGTACTCTCCACAATAATTTTCAGAATTAAAATTTTATTGCAATTAATTGATTTTAAATGAATTCCAACCTGACGCGAGTTTGAAACCCGCGTCAGGTTTTCTAAAAATATATAAAACGCGCTACTCAGTATTTTCACGTGGACAAGACATTTTTTATGAATGAACATAATAGTCTAACGAACTCGCTTTTAAACACTTAATTGCGCTCTTCCAATTGCTTTTGTAGCGTTTCCAAATTGGCGATTTGGCTTCTGTCAATGTACCTAAACGCCGCAACTAAGTCCGAAGTGCCTTCAAATTCAAAGATTAATTGACAGACAATGTGGTGCTTTTTGGTTTTCGGCTGATACTGATACATCGTCATTCTGTATTCCGTTATGCCATCTGAGCGTTCCGTCACATTGGGTATGTAGTCCACCACTTGGTAGTTTTTGAACCGCACTTTGGTGGCATTAATCGTCGCAACGGCCCCACGATACGTCGCTGCTGATTTGAATAAATCGACTGTGTTGCGTTCCGAAGTCAAGCCCAAAGTCGGTGTAATCAAGTGCATGATATGTTTGATAGATACATCTTGTTGCTCTGCAAATCCAGCACGCTTATCTGTGTATTGCATAGCCGCTTTCTCTCGTTTTTCCATCTCGGCAAACATTGTTTTGTAGCCATAAATGATACCTTCAAAGGGTTCTGAACAGTTTTTAAAGAAATAGCCTTGAAAATTTTTATCAAAAGCCTCTACCTCTGCTTTTGTTTGGAAATCGTTGGCCGCGTAGGCGATATTAAGCTGTTCGGAGTCTGTAAAAACGGCCTTAAAACAACTGTCTCTGATGAACCCATATTTGACATAAGCCAATTCAATGTCTTTGAAACTACTTTTTTTCTCTTGAACGCATTGGCAAATCGCTTTGTTAAAATGGGCATAAGCGGGCCGTTGCCGACCATCGTAATTAAAAAACGTATCCACCAAAGGGCAATTATCGAGCGAAGCCCGCAAAGCGATGCGAAAGCCTTTTTCTATCACCGAAAAAGACATATTGTCGTCATCAACGGCACTATTACCCGACAAAATTTTCAACGCGTCTATGTTATCGCCCTTAATTAAGCTAGCAATACCGCCTTTTTGGCTCAAATAACCCAAAGTGACATTGCCTGATTTAATGTTTTCCGCCAAATTATCGCAAAAACCTTTGACTAAACCTTTCACTAGTTCGGTAGAATCGGGCGGTGGCGGCGGTGGTAATCGTGGTGACGGCGGCGGCGGTGGCGGCGGCGGTATGTCAATCCGTTCAAAAATTGGCGTTCTGCCGTTTGGCCGCTTTATTTTGGTTGCGCCTTTTTGCCCGTACACAGCGTGCGTACAAACCCATAAAACGAGGTATAATAATATATATTTTTTCATTATTTATTTGATATATTTTTACTTTTTGTAAAAACACCCCCTCAGTATTTCACTACTAAAAGGGTGTTTTTTATTTAAAAACCAAGCAAAATTAATTCAAAACAACGGCAATCCCCAAACTCACCGCGTCATTCAATTCAATCTTATCCACAAAATCCATCTCCGCAAACACAAATTCAGTGGCCAAAACTTCGCTTTTGATGTAATCAACGTGCTGATTCACGGCTTCCACAATGGCCGCATGGCGTTCCAATTTCACTTTGATTTTGTCAGTGATATTGAAATCGCGGTCTTTGCGGAGATTTTGGATTTTATTCACCAAATCCCGCGCCGTGCCTTCGGCAATCAAGGCGTCCGTCAAAGTCACGTCGAGGGCGACCGTTACGTCACCGTCATTTGCGACAAGCCAGCCTGGAATGTCCTCCGAAGTAATCAAAAAGTCGTCGATACTGAGGGGGTATGTTTGACCGTTCAAAATGAGGTTGATGGTTTTATCTTTCTCAATTTGAGCGATGTCGGCTTGCGTCAATGCCTCAATTGCAGGTTGGGCAAACTTCATATTTGCGCCCAATGTCTTGCCCAATGTTTTGAAATTAGGCTTAATTTTCTTCGTCACAACACCCGACGCATCGGTGATGTATTCAAATGTTTTGACGTTTGTTTCCGATAAAATCAAGTCTTTTACTTTTTCTACTTGAGCAATAAACGTGCTGTCCAAAATCGGCAACAAAACCCTTGACAACGGTTGACGGACGCGGATTTTTTCTTTTTTCCGAAGGCTCAAAATCAAGGACGAAATGCGTTGAGCATAGTCCATCCGTTGCTCTAAGTCTTTGTCAATCAACCATTTATCCGATGTTGTCAAATCGCTCAAATGTACTGAGGGGTGTCGCAACGGCGTATTATTTTCGACCGCTTTTGAGCGAATATTGTCCGTCAAATTTTTATACAACCAATCTGAAAAAAACGGGGCTATCGGCGATGACAATTGAGCGACCACCATTAAACATTCATACATCGTTTCATACGCTGCTTTTTTATCTTCACTCATTTCACCTTTCCAAAAACGCCTTCTTGACAAACGGACATACCAGTTTGAAAAGTCCGCATCCACGAATTTTTCAATCGCCCGAGCGGCTTGCGTAGGCTCATATGTTGCATATAATTCAGTGACTTCTTTGACCAAACTATTGAGCCTTGATAGAATCCATTTATCTAATTCAATGCGGTCTGCAATCGGCGTTTGGTTCATTTCATCTTGTTGAAAACCATCCACATTCGCGTACATCGCAAAGAAATTGTAGGTATTATAGAGCGTTCCAAAGAATTTATTGCGGACTTCAGTAATGCCATAATATCAAATTTCAGATTATCCCAAGGCTGAGCATTTGAAATCATGTACCAACGCGTCGCATC
>JAYSRS010000641.1:0-8200 GCA_043720935.1 Saprospiraceae bacterium | reverse complement strand
GGTGTTTTTGCGGCAAAAGATTTAGGAAATTTTGCAAATTTCCTAAATCTGACACCCCCTCAGTATTTTGCGACATAAAGCCGATAATTCCGTTTTTTTTTAATAATTTAAACTAAAATTATCAAAATACTGAGGGGTATCAAAACACGTTTACATTGTCATAAATGTCGGCCACTAAAATCGAACAATTCAATGATTTCAGAAAAATTGACCCTCCTTTATCCGTCACTTCTGTATAACGCCACGTATCGGGTGTTTCTCGATAACGGATTTCGATATGACAGCGTTTTTGGTCAATCAAAACATATTCTTTAAAACTATCTAGTGTTCGGTATTCATCAAATTTTTCAGTTCTGTCATATTTTTTAGTGCTTTTTGACAATACTTCAACGATTAACAAGGGATTGACAAGCAAAACCTCGTTTTTATCAAAGGCTTGAGGCTTTTCAGATACCACTAGCACATCAGGGTATAAGCCAAAATTAAGTTTTGGCAGATAAACAAGTTGCTGACCATTCATAACTGAATAGTGTTTGTTAATCGCCCTAGCTGCTTTGGAAGCGATTTTTAATTCAGCCGTCATATTAGCTGTAATCATATTGTGAGGTATTCTTGCCATCGGTAATTTAGTTATAATCCCATTGTAATACTCGTGTAGTTCGGTGCTGTCTTTTTCACGCTGCAAGTATTCTGTTAACGTGTAAAGGCGTGGCTGTTTAGGCGTCTCTTTGGCAGATTCGAGAACGGCTAATGGCAAATCCGTAGGGAAATCAAGCGTGGTGTCGTTGAACATGAGCCTTTATTTTTTATGAAATTTAGAAAAAGAGGAGCAAATATACGTTTTTTAGTGAAAATACTGAGGGGGTCTTGCTGGACAAAAATAAGAATTATCCGACGGCTTGTTTTTTATAATCTTAAAATTATTACTGTTCGCGGTTTTCAAATTACTTTCGCGGTTCAACATTGCGCTATTTGAGGCTTACAAAACAGACTGCAACTGCATTTTGATTTTGCTCAAGGCGGCGTAGCTGCCAAATATCGGTAACACTCAATGGACAGACTTGATTTTTATTGTGCGGTATAACCGCTAAACCGTTCGTTTTGCGGTTACACCGCATAATAAAAATAATAAATGCACTTTTAAATATTACCGAGATTTGGCAGCTACGCCGCCTTGAAAAATTTAAAGCGAAAACTTCTAAAAATTAACGCACTGCTATACATGGGCCACTAATTAAACAGATACGACTGATTTACACTGATTTTTTTCTAGGAAATCATAAGAAAAATCAGAGTAAATCAGTCGTACCAGTCAAATCTGTGGGTCATGTACAGTAGCATGAAAAATTAACATCTAACATTGTCAAATATTTGATAATCAAACGATTATCTTTTTAAATTTGAAACAACCCATACTACTATATATGGGCCACAGATTTGACTGATACGACTGATTTACACTGATTTTTCTAAGGAATCATAAGAAAAATCAGTGTAAATCAGTGTAAATCAGTGTAAATCAGTCCAATCTGCTTAATCAGTGGGCCATGTATAGTAGTATGGAAACAACCTCTTTTCAATGATAAAAAACCTCTTTCTCACGCGCCGTTTTTTTATCGCTTTCGGTGGCGTTATCGTTTTATTCGTCATTAGCTACGCATTCGGTTGGCTGATGGCGGTGGCTCAAACGGCTTTAGTCGTCGTTTGCGGCGTCGTTTTGACGGATGCAATTTTATTGTTTAATAAAAAAACGCAGCTGTCAGTGACCCGCCGAACGCCAAAACTCATGTCTTTGGGCGATGCAAACCGCATTTTTTTGGACATCGAAAATCGCTCTTCAAACGGTTTGACGATTGACGTAGTGGACGAAATTCCCATGCAATTTCAAAAACGCGACTTCGATATGTCGCTCAAAATGTCAGCAAACGAAGCCCGTCGCACGTATTACGACCTCACGCCGACGGAGCGGGGCGTCTATGATTTTGGCGATATTAACCTCTTTGCGACCTCGTTTTTAGGCTTAATCGAACGTCGTTTCGTCAGCAAAGCCGAGGAGGCCGTACCTGTGTATCCCTCAGTAATTCAGATGAAAAACTTTGAATTGAAGGCTTTTCGGCAAATTTCGCACCAAACGGGCATCAAAAAAATCAGAAGATTGGGCCACAGCTACGAATTTGAACAGATAAAAAACTACGTCGCAGGCGATGATTTTCGGACGGTGAATTGGAAAGCATCGAGCCGTCGGGCAACGTTGATGGTGAATCAATACGAAGACGAACGCTCCCAACAAGTCTATTGCGTGATTGACAAAAGCCGCGTGATGCGGATGCCGTTCGGTGGTCTGACGCTAATGGATCATGCGATAAACGCGTCGCTAGTGGTATCTAACATTATATTGAAGAAAAAAGACAAAGCAGGTTTGTTGAGTTTTTCGGATAAAATCGGCTCAACCTTGGCGGCAGATAATTCGCCTAATCAATTGGGCAAAATTTTACATGAGTTGTACCGCGAAAAAGAAGGAAAAGGCGAGGCAAGCTATGAATTGCTTTATTACGCGGCGCGTCAACTCATCAAAGGGCGGAGTTTGTTGCTGCTATTTACAAATTTTGAAAGTCAATTTGCCTTGGAACGCGTCTTACCGACGCTACGTTTGTTGAATAATTTGCATTTATTAGTCGTTGTTTTCTTCGTCAATACCGAAATTGAAGACTTTGCCAAAGGCGAAGCGGTGACGACGGAAGACATTTTTCACCAAACAATTGCTCAAAAATTCCGCGACGATAAAACCCAAATGGTACAAAAACTAAGGCAATACGGCATTCAAACAATCCTCACACGGCCCGAAGATTTGAATATCAATACGATAAATAAGTATTTGGAACTGAAATCGAGAGGATTAATTTAGGGTTATATTCAATTCATCACCCCTCAGTATTTGGCATAAAAAAGCCGCTTTTTGCTTAAAAACTAAGTAAAAAGCGGCTTTTTTATGCCAAATACTGAGGGGGTCTCAATTCAACCGATATTTCAACCCTTGACCTTCCACCGCCGCGATAAACGCCGAATTCACGGCAATTTTTTTATCCGCCGCAAAAAGATGCAAGGTTTGCCGATTTTGGGCATCCAAAAACTGAATTTTCAGCTTGTGTTTGCCTTTGTGCGAAAGGCACAACATATCCAAATCTTCAATCAATTGGTGCGAAATCTGTTCAATAGGAATCATCAGCGTAATGCTTTCCGTCATTGTTTCGCCGATATTGGCTAGTTGACGGACTTCTTTTATCTTCAATTCCTGTTCGTCTTGCGAATTCCAACGCGGTTTCATATCGCCGTCAATGAAGACGGACGCGCCAGGTTCAAGGAGATAACGGAACTTCGCATAGTCTTCGCTAAACATCGAAAATTCGTAACTTCCTGTATAATCTTGAAGCGTAAACGAGCCAAAACCCGTTCCTTTCTTGGAAATTCGATGGTTTGCTGCCGCAACAAAAGCCGCAACTTTGACCTTTTGATTCTTAAATTCTTGAATTCTATCCAAAGTCACGTTGGCAAAACCGACTTCCATTTTATAGTCGTCTAACGGATGCCCCGACAAATAAATGCCGACGCAATCCTTTTCGTAGTTCAATTTTTGAATCAAATGCCATTCTTCGACCTTCGGTACTGAGGGGGCCGCAATCATGACATCCGCCGAGCCGCCAAACAAGGAGTTTTCGGACGACGCTTTTTGCTGCTGATGGGCCGCACCAAAACGCGCCAAATGCTCAATAAATGAGTCATATTTGTCGCTCGGTGCGAAAAAAGCCGACCGATTGATGCCAAAACCGTCGAAACCACCCGCTTGTGCAAGACATTCCATCACTTTTTTACTCACCGTCCGTAGGTTAATGCGCCGCATAAAATCGAAAATATCCGTAAAAGGCCCGCCCACTTTACGTTCTTCGACGATGCTTTCAACGGCAGCTTCGCCGACGCCTTTTATCGCCGACAAAGCAAAACGGACTTCTTTTTTCTTATTGACGGTAAACCGAACGCCACTTTCGTTGACATCGGGGCCTTTTACGGGAATGCTCGCATTGCGACATTCTTCCATAAAAAAGGTGATTTTATCAATGTTCGATTGATTGTTCGACAACACTGCCGCCATGTATTCGCTCGGATAATGCGCCTTCAAATACGCCGTTTGATAGGCCACAAAAGCGTAACACGTCGAGTGTGATTTATTGAAAGCGTAGGCCGCAAAGGCTTCCCAATCCGTCCAAATTTTCTCGCAAGTTGCCCTTAAATGTCCATTTTTCTCACAACCATCTAGGAATTGCGGCTTCATTTTGCTTAAAACGGCTAATTGCTTTTTACCCATTGCCTTCCGCAAAACGTCGGCGTCACCCTTAGAAAAATTGGCTAACTTCTGCGATAAAAGCATAATCTGTTCTTGGTAAACACAATTGTGAAGAATCACGTTATTGCCTACAAAATTGTGAATTTCAGCAACTGTAATGTCATAAACGAGTTCTTCACCTGCGGGGGTGATGCGCTTGATTTCCTCCCAACGCACGTTCATATTGCGAAAAGTTTGGGGTAAATCAAGGACTTCTTTAACTTGTTCGACAATATTGACGCCGATATGCGGCCTAGTTGCCTTAGCTTTTGGCAACAAATGTTGACGGTCAAAACCGTATTCGGCCATAAAACCGCGCTTTGTTCCCTGCCAAGCAAGGTCAAATTCTTCTAAAAAAATGTCTCTTGAAACGGCGTCATACGTTTCGTAACCGCTAAATTTACTGCCTTCGTGCATCGTTTTAGCGACCAAATGTGGCGCAATCAAATCACGAAAATCTTTCAAGTTATACACCGTAATTTGATAAGCCGTCATTTCGGCATCGCGGCGATTATTGTGGTATTTTGCTTCATAAATCGAAGAATGAATGCCAATTCTAAGCAAAAGTGTTTGAATATCCCTTGCCATTTTCTCCGAAATGGTTTTCATAAAACACAATCTTTGGCCAATATGCCCGTCGCAATCCCAAAGCGACGCTAAGAAAAAGGCAATGTCTTCGTCGTTCAGTTGTTGAACAAAATCAGGAATAAACTTCGTGTCCGAGGTGCAACCGCCTTTCATCGTTTTCAAGCCCCAACCGCGTAAAGCGACGACTAATGAATTGGTTTCATGGTATTTCGCTTTGTTAACACCTGCCACCATGACCCGCGTCACGTCTCTAATTTGCATCAAAGTCCGTGCTTCGAGCCGTTCAAAACCTTCCAAACAGCGCGTGTATTCCGCCAAAAGCCGTTCATCTTTCGAGACAAATTCAGCTGTTGCACCGCAGCCACTCATTGCACCATCGGCTAACAAATAAGCCAAAACGCGCAACTGTCGGCGGTCGTGATACTGAGGGGTCTCCAAATTAAGCTGTCGTGGCGCGGCGATGCAATCACCCGCTTGTAATTTGCCGATTTCCTGCCAACCTTTTTCCGTCAAAACGCGGTGGTCGGGCGTCATTTTTACGCGTGAGCCATTTGTTAGCAGCACTTCAACGACGGCTTTTTTACCATTGCAAACCCAATTTGTAATCGGCGCATTTTTCGGTTGCAAATCTGCATCAACGCCTTGAACGTAGAACTCACCAACCCGATTTTCGAGCGCATCTATACGTGCGCGTTCGCCCGTAAGCGGGTTGTGAATGAGCGTATCGCCCGTCACGCAAATGCCGTAAGTTTCATGCAAATATTCTTCCATCGCGTCAAGGTCATACGTTACCTTTTCGCGCCCATGTTTCCGATTAATAAAATTCGGAATATACTGTAATGGGCCGGGGCGATACAACGCGTTCATGGCAATCAAATCGGCGAATTTATCGGGTTTCAAATCGCGTAAATGTTTCTGCATCCCGGGACTTTCAAACTGAAAAGTCGCGTTTGTTTCACCGCGTTGATAGAGTTCGTAGGTTTTTTTATCGTCAAGCGGAATGCCGTCAATTTCAATTGAAACGCCGTAATTTTCCTTGATTAATTTCAACGCATCCCGAATAATCGTCAAGGTTTTCAGACCCAAAAAGTCCATTTTGATAACCCCCGCGTCTTCGATAATCGAGCCTTCAAATTGAGTTATCAACAAATTAACGTCTTTCGATGTGCAAACAGGCAGAATTTCGGTCAAATCCTTGGGCGCAATGATAATCCCTGCCGCATGAATGCCCGTACCGCGTACCGACCCTTCCAAAATCAAGGCTTCGCGCAAAACCGCCGAACGTGGGTCGCTTGTATCGGCCAAAATCTCGCGGAGGAGTTTGGCGTTGTCAATATCTTCGGTTCTAAGGTTTTCTTTTCCTTCATCCGTTAAGCCGCCGTCGCCTGTAAGCGGGGCGGTCAAAAGGCGATTTAGTTTAATGCCAGGCTTATCTGATACGAGTTTTGCCATATTATTGGCGTCCGCCAAAGGCAAATCCATCACCCGCGCCACGTCTTTTATAGACATTTTCGCCGCCATTGTGCCATACGTCACGATGTGCGCGACTTGCTGTTTACCGTATTTTCCAACGACGTAATCAATTACTTTTTGGCGGCCTTCGTCGTCAAAATCCGTATCAATATCGGGCATTGATTTACGGTCGGGATTCAAAAAACGTTCAAAAAGCAAGTCATATTTAATTGGGTCTATATTCGTAATGCCGATGCAATACGCCACCGCCGAACCTGCGGCGGACCCACGACCCGGCCCAATCAAGACGCCTAAATCGCGTCCTGCTTGAATAAAATCGGCCACAATCAAGAAATAACCCGCAAAACCCATCGTTTTGACCGTAAAAAGCTCAAAATTCAAGCGTTCTTCGATTTCGGGCGTCAAGTCTCGATAGCGTTCTTTTGCCCCCATATATGTGATGTGGTGCAAATATTCGTCTTGGGTTTGAAACTCTTTTGGAATGACAAAATTGGGCAATAGGATGTCTTGTTTCAACTTCAAATGCTCCACTTTTCCAACAATTTCGTTCGTGTTGTCAATCGCTTGCGGAACATCTTTGAACAAATTGGTCATTTCCGCCGTCGTTTTGAAGTAAAATTCGTCGTTCGGAAAGGCAAAACGGGTGTTCTTTTTCGACGATTCTTCATCTACAAAATCGTCCATCTTAGGCGTCGCTTGCTTTTCACCCGTATTAATACAAAGCAAAATATCATGAGCGTTTGCATCTTGTCGGTCGGTGTAGTGCGAGTCGTTTGAGGCAATCACTTTGACGTTGTAATCGGAGGCAAAACGCAATAACACTTCGTTCACCGTCTCTTGGTCTTTGAGTTTGTGGCGTTGCAATTCGACGTAATAATCGTCGCCAAACAAGTCCAACCACCATTCAAATTCCTTCTTGGCCGCCGATTCTCCCTTCGTCAAAATCATTTGGGGAACCATCGCACCGAGGCAGCAGGTTGTGGCAATCAAACCTTTATGGTATTTGAGTATCAACTCTTTATCTATCCGTGGATACTTGGAATACATCCCTTCAATGAAGCCCGTTGAGCATAATTTGACGAGATTTTGGTAGCCTTCCCTGTTTTTCGCCAGAAACAACTGATGGAAACGGCGGTCTTTTTTATCCTTCGTAAATGCCTTTTGGTGGCGGTCTTCGACGACGTAAAATTCGCAGCCAATAATCGGTTTTACGCCCTTGTGTTTCGACGCTTCGGCAACGAAATCGAAGACGCCAAACATATTGCCGTGGTCGGTAATTGCGACGGCGGGCATTCCGTCGGCGGCAGCTTTTTTGAACAATTTGGAGATAGACGCCGCCCCGTCGAGGAGCGAATATTGCGTATGGCAGTGGAGATGTGAAAATGTCATGTCTTTGAAAAATGTAGCACGGACTTTCGTCCGTGAATGTGTAGAAAAATCACGGACTGAAGTCCGTGCTACTCTTTTACGAGACATCAAAGGTACAAAAAACGGTGGAATACTGAGGGGGTAAGTTGTCCACAGTTTGTTTTGAATATCAACAGGCGGGTGTGGATTACCCTTTGAGTTTTGAGTTTTGAGTTTTGAGTTTTGAGTTTGTCTATGCCTAAATTGAGTTGACAGAAAAAAAGTTTATATAAACTCGCATACTAAACTACTGTACAATAAAATTTTTGAATACATAAAATATTGATAATTAATTATGTAGAAATTTTATGCGCATGCTATATACATTTATGACTAACCCCAACTTTTAAGTTG
>JAYSRS010000640.1:0-8217 GCA_043720935.1 Saprospiraceae bacterium | reverse complement strand
AAATCTATGATTTTCTTTCAAAAAACAAGTTGCCTCCTTAAAAAATCTTTTAAAGGGCGTCTTTTTCGCGCAGCGAAAAACAGCCCGTAAAATACGCTTTTATTTATTTCACATTCCTAATATATATGATGACACTGAATTTAATGTACCAAAGTAAAAAAAATATTATAATATAATATTATATAAAATTACGGAATTATCGGCTTTATGGTACAAATAAATGATTGATAATCAATTAGTTATAGCCCATTATTCTGGTTTTTTACCCAAGATTTAGGAAATTTTAAAAATTTCCTAAATCTGTATGAATCTAAAAAACTGATTATCAATAACTTACGTGTACCATAAAGCCGATAATTCCGTAATTTTATATAGCTATTCAGAAATTTTAAAGCCGCTAAGGAATGAAACAATGATAAAGTATCAAATTTCAATGGAATTTTGCTATCAAAATTTGATACTTTATTACACGTGCGTTCCTAATTAATTTTATAAGATTCAACACGTTTAAAATAAAGTTAACTTAATTTTCACTAAATCTATTTTTAATATGAAACACGATTCGTCATGGTATAATTCTATTGCGCTTGTAACGTGTTGGTATGGAAATTATCCTTGGTACTTTCCTTATTTTATCCATTCATGTTCCTATAATCCTACGGTAGATTTCATTATAATAACTGATAATCAATCAGTTATTCCTAACAAGCCCCAAAATGTAAAAATCATACACAAGACTCTTGATGAATTTAGAATGACAGCATCCCAAAAGTTAGGGTTTGATGTTAATATCGAAAATCCCTATAAACTTTGCGATTTCAAACCCGCTTATGGTTTTCTTTTTCCTGAAATTCTGAAAGGTTATGATTTTTGGGGGCATGGCGATGTTGATGTTGTGTACGGTGATATTCGTGATTTTATGACCGAAGAAGTTTTAGGTAGCCATGATATTATAAGTAGTCGTCACGATTATACGGCAGGTACTTTCTGTCTTTTTAGGAACAACGACCAAGTAAATTCACTCTTTATGCTAAGTAAAGACTATCAAAAAGTATTGAGCAGTTCGGAACATTTTTGTTTTGATGAATGTAATTTTTTGTTTAAACCTCTGCAAAAAGGTGCATCTATCTTCGACTTTACGGATAATATCCAAAGTATGACTTGGGTTGTAAAAAAGGCAGAACAGGAAGGAAAAATAAAAGCCTACTTTGATTTTATTGTTTTAGAGGGTATTCCTGGCGGTATAAAATGGGAAAAAGGAAAGGTTTTTTACAGAGATTTATTTGAGGGTATGTATTACAATCTGAATCACTTCAAAACGGTATGCAAACGACCTAAAATATTAAATCCAATACCCGATGTATTCTATTTCACGCCAAGGAAAATTATGACAGAAAGTCAAATTTTTTCTAGAATCAATTAATTCCGACTCGAAGCCGCAATCTTTAATCTCTAACGGATTTCGCAGATTCCAATATTTTATGATTTGCTGTCTCCCACAATCCGTTAGAGTCGCTTTGAGTACCCCCTCAGTATAAGGGAATTAAAAATTAAAAATTACCATGCCGACACTTCTTGAAAATTCCGCCGATATTCGCCTCAACAACGACCGTTTTGAGATGCAGCAAATGCTGGGTAATCCGCCTTCGTGGACCTTGCGGTACGGGATTGCGGTTGTGTTCGGCGGCGTTATGATCGTGTTAGGTTTGGCGTATTTTATTCGCTACCCCGATATTATTGAATGTCCCGCCGTTCTCGTTACCGAAAATCCACCAATTCGAGTTGTCGCCAAAGTCGGCGGCAGCATTCGTAACTTATTGGTAATCAATCAACAAAATATTAAAGAAAAACAAGTGTTGGCCATTATCGCCAACACCGCAAATTATGCAGATGTAGAAACCCTCGTCCAAAAACTCAACGGTACAACCACCGACATTGCCCATAAAACGTTTTCAGAAACCCTCACATTAGGCGATTTACAAGGCACTTACGCCGCTTTTCATCAAGCATGGAAAGACCTTCAATATTTCAATCAAAACCCATTGACCGCCGAACGGATGCAGCAAGCCGATAAGCAAATCGCGCATCTAAACGCTCAAAACAAAGCGATTTTACAACAAATCACGTCTTTTGAAGCCGAACACCGCTTGGAAAAACAACGCCGCGACCGTCAAAAACAGCTTTTTACTGAGGGGGTCATTTCGCAAGAAGAATTGGAAAAAGCCAACATTCAATTCATTCAACACCAACGACAATTGGCACAACTCCAAAGTACCCCCCTCAGTATTCAGAGCCAAATCACGCAATTAGAAACCCAAATCGTCGAACTCAAAGGCACTAAAAACGACAACAACGCCACAAAATCATTGGCACTAGAAGAAACCGCCCAAAAACTTCGCAGTGACCTCCGCACATGGCTTGATACCTACGTTATTACGGCGCCAATCGCAGGGCAATTAGTGATGAACAAAATTTGGACAACCAATCAAAACATCACGATAAACGAAGAAATATTCATCATTTTACCTGAAAATACGTCAAAAACCATTGTCGCCAAGGCCAAATTGCCCTCAAACAACAGTGGCAAAGTCAAGCTAGGCCAAATCGCCGAATTGCGTTTAACGGATTATCCTTTTCAAGAATACGGCAGCTTGAAAGCCCGCGTTTCAGAACTTTCACCGATTGCAATAGACAATAAAAAAGAAACAGAAAAAGAATACGCCGTGCAATTGCAATTGACGGATAGCATATCTGAAATGGTATCACGGGCTTCAGCCCGTGAACTACGCACAACGGCCAATAAAACCCTAAATTTCAAGCAAGAAATGGCCGCAACCGCTAGAATCGTCACCGAAGACCGCCGCGTAACCGCAAGAATTTTTGAACAATTTATGAATTTGTTGAAATAATGATTATTCGGTAGAATTGAGCAACCATTCCAATTCAGCGCGTAATTCTTCACGTTCGGGCAAATACAACTGGTATTTTGACACAAAGAGTTGGGAAGAAATGCCGTGCATGGCGTATTTGACCAAAATTTCATCCTTTTCACGCGCTAATACGATACCGATAGGTGGATTATCGCCTTCCGTATTTTCCTCATTTTCAAAATAACCTAGATACATATTCATTTGGCCTATATCTTCATAGCCTACTTCTTCTCTTTTCAAATCAATGAGTACAAAACATTTGAGAATGCGGTGATAAAACACTAAATCCACGTAATAATGCTTGTTATTGAGCGTAATACGGTATTGTCGCCCGATGAACGCAAAGCCTTTTCCAAGTTCGAGCAAAAAATGTTGCAAATGGCCAATGATGCGTTTTTCTAACTCATCTTCTTTGAAATGATAAGGTTCGGGCATTTTTAAGAAATCCAAAACGTAAGGCGACCTAATAATATCCTCGGGTTTTTCAATAATTCGACCTTCTTCCGACAATTTTAGCACACCCGCTTTGTTGGTTGACAGAGCAAGTCTTAGAAAAAGAGAGGCTTGTTTTTGGCGTTTCAGTTCAGTAAAACTCCAATTTTCTAGGATTGCTTGTTTTTCGTAGAAAGAGCGTTCCAAAGGGTCGTTTATTTTAAGAAGTTCAATATACGCAGACCAGTTCAATTTGTGTGAAAGCTTCACACAAATTGGGTAAATTTTGTAGAGTAGGCGCATGTAGCTAAGATTAGAGCGATTAAAACCTTTGCCGTGCTTCAAAGTCAAGTCTTTTGACAATTTTTCTAACAAAGCCTCCCCATAAACGGCTTTTGTACTGCCGTTTTGCTCAAATTCGACAATATATTGCCCTATTTCCCAATAAGTTTGCAACAAGTTATTGTTTACTGCCCTTACAGCCTTGATTTGCCCATCAACATAAGTGTCTGAAATGAGCGTGAGTAATTGCTGATAGTTTTGATGTACAGGCGCCCTATTTTCCATAATTTCCTCATTTTAGATATGAATAATTTTTATTTGTACAGCGTTTTGAGGGCAATAATAAGCATTAATCACTTGGAAACAATAAAAAATGGCCAAATACTGAGGGGTACTAAAAAAAGATTGGGCTATTGTCGAACACGACAATAGCCCAATTACTTTTAACAACAAAATAAAGATTCCTTCTGAATGACAAAAAACGCCTAATTCAATTTCCAAACCATTGATAATCAGTTTATTACGCCCCCGAAATCTGACATCCCAAATCCGAAATCGTATCAGTTTCCGTTCAAACTCATCCGAATTTTTTTCTCCAAATCGGACACCGTATCTTTAAAAATCAAGTCTGTATCCATCAAATCTTGAACGGCTTTGCAGGAGTGAATGACCGTTGAGTGGTCGCGGCCTCCAAATTTTTCACCGATGGCTTTGAGCGACGTATTTGTCATGTTTTTGGCCAAATACATCGACAATTGACGGGCAATCACGATTTGACGTTTACGGGTTTCGGCGGCGAGTTTGTCAATCGGCAAGCTGAAATGTTCGGCCACGATTTGCTTGATAAAATCGACCGTAATTTCTTTATTGATGTGCTGAACGAAGTTTTTAATCACTTCTTTGGCCAAATTAACGTCAATTTCACGGCGGTTCAACATGGATTGAGCAATCAAAGAAATCAAAACGCCTTCGAGTTCGCGGATGTTGTTTTTGACGTTGTAACAAATAAATTCCGTTACGTCGTTTGGCAAATCAACACCTTCTTTCGACAATTTTGATTCAAAAATCGCAATCCGTGTTTCCAAATCAGGTGCTTGCAAATCGGCACTCAAACCCCATTTGAAACGGCTAATTAAGCGTTCTTCCATGCCGTCAAGGTCTTTCGGTGCTTTGTCGGACGTGAAAACGAGTTGTTTGCCTGTTTGGTGGAGTTGGTTGAAAATGTGGAAGAAAATCTCTTGTGTCTTGCCTTTACCACTCAAAAACTGAATATCGTCCACAATAAGCACGTCAATCATTTGGTAAAAATTGACCAAATCGCCGACCGCGTTGTTTTTGATGGATTGAATGACTTGATTACCGAATTTCTCGCACGAGAGGTACAAGACGTTTTTGGTTTGGTCTTTGGCCACAATTTCGTTGCCAATTGCCTGTGCCAAATGCGTTTTTCCAAGGCCGACACCACCGAACATAAACAAAGGATTGAACGCCGTTCCGCCTGGCTTTTTAGCCACCGCCATACCCGCCGAGCGCGCTAAACGGTTGCAATCGCCCTCAATATAGTTGTCGAACGTGTAATTGACGTTGAGTTGTGGGTCAACTTTGATGCGCCGAATGCCGGGAATGACAAACGGATTTTTTATATTATTGGTGTCAACATTGTCTGCTTGATGATTATTGTCAGAATTTGGCCGAGATACTGAGGGGGCCTGTTGTGTCGGCGTTTGGTTATAACGCGGCACATTTGCGCCATTTCCTTGGGATGAGCCGTTTAAAATTTGGTATTCAAGCCGTCCACGGTCGCCGAGTTCTTGGCGAATCGTGGTTTTCAAAAGCGACACATAGTTCTCCTCGAGCCACTCGTAGAAAAATTTATTAGGCACTTGAATCGTCAACGACGACCCATCGAGTGCGACGGGCTTGATAGGCTCGAACCAAGTTCGGTAGCTTTGTGAATTCACATTGCGCTTTATCGTGCGGAGACAGTTGTCCCACACGGTTGTTGAGTCAGTCATTTGACAACCTTGAATTTAGGGGGCTTTTCAGCCTTCGTTCAAACAATTATTTTAAATGGTGCGCGGTGTGCGTGTAAGCCGAATAGTGATTTTCGAAAGTAGCGAATATGTGACTAAGAAAACACTCAATGTTTGTTACAAAGTCGTTCCTGCTGTTCATTATGTTCCTTTAACGGGTCGCAAAGGTGGGCTTTTTTGGGGAACTAAAAAGTCTTTTCTCACTTTTTTTTTAAAAAAAAAATCCAACTTGGTTTGTGATTTTTGAGTAAAAGTAGCTAAAAATTGCCCAAAATGAGCAATTTCATTGGTTTTCAATGCTTTAAGTTTCTATTTTTATTGTATCTTTAAAAAAAATAGCCTCTTGTCTTTTTTTGCAGAAATGCAAATAAAATGCAAACAAAATTATATGAAAAAAATGTGATTTAAAGTCCTGTGGATAACTTTACGCATTTTGTTTAATTCATATTTGTGTCACAGCTTTTTTTCAAAACTCTTTGATTCATAAACAGTTAGCTGCCGAAATCTTAATGTTAATTTAATATAAAAACGAACGAAAATATCTTGTTATATGTGTTGAAAAAAACGGCGTTTTGCAAGTCTTACATTAGAATTAAGGCTAAAAATGGGATTTATACTGAGGGGTCGTTTTAAATTTTGTTTCTCCTGCAATGACAAATGGGTTTTGAGTTACGGACAACTTAAAACCCATTTGTCATTTAGTGGAACAAAACTCACGGCCTTAAAAGTGGCTGCATTTCTTTCCACAGATGCTCAAAAGGCATGTTCATACATATTGTTGTTGTAGGCCGCAGATGTCACATAAGACTTTCTGATGGCTTAAAACAAATTTTTGGCTTGTTGCACGTCCAATGCGCAATAATTTGTGTGGTTTGTGGTATCTCCCTATGTTTGCCACGCGCAGCGAACAATGCTGACATATAGATATGACAATCGAAAAAATCGAACTTTTCAAGCTCAATGTGCCGCTTACAGAGCCTTTTGTGATTGCCATCGAAACCATCACGGAGGCGGAAAGCATCGCCGTCAAAATCACGACCGACACGGGCCTTATCGGCTTCGGCGAGTGCAACCCTTATCGCAGCATTGCGGGCGAAACGCAAGGCACATGCTTTGCGGCAGGGCAATTTTTGGCCAAAATACTGAGGGGGTCAAATCCGTTGGCCATTGCTGATTGTATGCGAAAAATGGACAAGGCGTTGGCGGGGAATCGCTGCATAAAATCGGCTTTTGACATTGCGCTGTATGATATTGCGGCCAAAGCAGCGCATATGCCTTTGTACCAATTCCTCGGCGGCTCAAATGACAGAATCATCACAACTGATATGACCGTCGGCATTGGCACAGCCGAAGGCATGGCGGCGGCGGCTTTAAGATTCAAAAACGCGGGTTTTCCTGCCATAAAAGTTAAACTCGGTACAACGCAAAAAGGGGATATTGACCGTATTAGACACATTCGTGCTGCCATTGGCGATGTGTTGCCACTAAGAATTGACGCCAATCAAGGTTGGGATGAAGCCACGGCAATTGCCATTTTGAAAGGTTTGGAACGGTTCGATATTGAGCATTGCGAGCAACCGATTGCCGCCCGAAATGTCGTTGGACTAGCCCGTGTACGCGCTGCAAGCCCTATCCCTATCATGGCCGATGAAGCCGTTTTTGACCATTTCGATGCCTTGAATTTGGTTAAAAACAATGCTTGCGATTACTTCAATATCAAGCTCGCTAAATCGGGTGGCATTCACAATGCCTTGAAAATCAATGCGATAGCCGAAGCGGCGGGTGTGCATTGTCAAGTCGGTTGTTTTTCAGAAACGCGTTTGGCGATGTCAGCCTTGATGCACTTTATTATGGCTTGCCCGAACGTCGTTCACTTCGATTTAGACGCACCGCTTATGTTATCATCTGACCCTGTGACGGGCGGCATTCAATACGGCGAAAACGGAACGGCGACAATCGGCGAAGAAATCGGCATCGGTGCAGCGTTTGACGACGCGTTTTTGAGCAGTTTAGAAAGTGTTGTTATTGCGTAAATATGTGGCGCGACTTTAAAGTCGCGCCAAAAATACCCCCTCAGTATTTTGCTCAAAAAATGCCATTTTTTGATGGTTTTTCGGAATTATCGGCTTTATGTCGCAAAATACTGAGGGGGTATCAGATTTAGGAAATTTGCAAAATTTCCTAAATCTTTTGCCAATCTTTTGCCACAAAAATGCCTTTTTTACTCAAAAATTGATTTGCGACATAAAACCGATAATTCCGTAGTTTTTTATCTTTTATGTGTAAAAATAAATGTTTTTGGAATTAAAAATTTGTTTTGAGGTGTCAAGTCTTTGATTTAGCCTTGTGAATCGAAAAGGGGAATAACTTTAAAAACAGACCATTATGACAGAAAGAGATTACGAATTACGCCTTAAAGTGCTTTATCTACAGCTTGCTGTTACAGCGCACGTTCGGGGAACTTTAAAAGTTCCCCGAACGTTGAAACGCGACGATAATCAATGAGTTACAAATTATTAGTTAGTCAAAAAGAGTTTTGT